>JAJDBZ010000313.1 GCA_029261095.1 Candidatus Omnitrophota bacterium
CTTCCCCTCTGTTGGAAGAATAATACTTCGTTTGATGAGGATTCAATCTTCAAGTTTCTTCTCAAGGAGTATCGTTTGACCGTCGACCGTGGCCTCAAACGCCGGCTCCCTGTCTTCGTCGTACCCCTGAGATCCCCATTCCTCGAATGGGCGGATACGGCCAAACCGGCGTTCGGCTTTGACAATGTTTCGTCCGGTTGGTTTGTGAGTCAGATCGATGATTCTTCCATTGCTGCCAGGGATCAAAGTGAGTGTCCAGGTGTCATTCTCCGTCTTGACAGCGGGAAGGCCCGCGGCGACATCCTGAAGTTCTTTAAAATAATCTTCGGAGGCCTGGTGTTCGGATGTGCGCGAGAGACCATGTTTCCGGGCCAAGGAAATATAATCCTGGATCAAACTCTCCTTCCCGGCGGGGAACGTGTAGTAACATTTTCCATCCCGATACTGAAGGTTCCCATGGGTGGCGATCATCGCTTTGTAAGCCGGGATCATGGCTTTCTCAACTCGCAATCGAACCTCTTCATTTTCTGCGAGGTCGAGCCCTTGTTCGAACAGTTCCATGGCGCGCGCGGCCACTTCCTGGGTGAGTCCCACCTCGCAGGCGGTTGGAAAACAACCTGGGTGGACCCCCTCTTTTTCCGCGTTCTCATGAAGGAGGTCGATGTAAGCGAGGATAGGTGGAGCGGCTTTTCCATAGTGGAGCATACAAAACTCGCGAATCAGGAGATCGTCGCGCTGATCGGGGTTCCACAGGAGTTTGGAGATGACATAGTTTCGAAGGTCGCAGAACTCGCCGGAGTTCCCGTTCCCGTTGGCCTGCATGAAGACTCCCTTCACCTTGTTGTCACGGAAGAAACGGAGATTGGGGCCGATGACCCGCAAGTTGGGAAAGGGGAGATCGTAACAGGAGAAATCGGTGTTGTAGTTCCAGATCCAAATCTCGTTGCTGATTGCGTTCCAATCGTCGATGTCCTGGCAGAATTTACGGTTGCGCTTGCAATCGGGGTCGTTGATCGGGTGGAGAGTGCAACACTCGATGCTGCAGAGTTGGATCTGCATGTTGTCGCGTGGACGGATCGTCTTGGGGGCTTGACGAGTATACCAGTAGGCGAGGGTTCCAATCTTCACATCGGGATGCTTTCTCTCGACTCTTTCTGCGACTGCGTTCACGAAGGCGAGATGAGATCCCATCGGAGTTCCTTCGGCGTGGTTTATCGCCTCACAGGTGGCGCACCGGCAGTAGGCCTCGTTGTCGTTTTGACTGACGCTGATGTTCCTCCTTTCGGGCGCCGCGTCGAGGTCGGAGATGACACCATCGGCGACAATGTCGATCACCTCCGGGTGGGTCACACACGGCTCGGGGCCGCCGCCATGGACATCGAGTTTTCGCTCTCCATCAACGAGGGCGAAATATTCAGGATGAGTCTCTCCAAACTTTTCGGCGTTGATATAGCGATAGAGGGTATGATTGATGAGTCCTTGTGGTGTCACACCCCCCAGTTTTTCATCGCGTGTGACTGTGTTGCAGCGCATACGCGCGGCGAATTCCGGGTTGTCGCTGTTCTCTTTGTAATAGGGCCAGCGGAACGAGAAAGGAGGAACATATTCGAACTGGCCTATGGGAAGACTTTGCTGGCTCGCTGTTTCCGGGATGTATGTGTGGCTGTGTGTGAGGAAGCGGACTCCGACATAGCGTTCGAAGAATTCATAGACGCCATAGAGTGTGCCGCGTGGCTGGCCGCCGGCAATGGAAATTGATTCGGGCTTGATAACAATGGCCAGTCCTTCATCACCGAGTCCCGAAGTGTCAACATCGAAACCCTGACCGATTAAGATGGATTTTGGAGCGGATTGAGAATTGGGTACGACTGTTAGTTCCTCACCACAACATAGCTGAAAGAGCCTGGCAAACTCATCTGCGGCATGTTTTTCCGATGGGATGGAGGAATCTGAAACGATGAGATTCCAGCTTGAAAGGGATAGAATCGGAATCCGGTCCATTTCGGAGTAAACGGGAGACATGAATGCAAAAACTAGAAAAATTAAGGAAAATCTGAGTTTCATCGTGGATTCCTTTCGAAGTAGACTGTGCAATCTTAATCCACCCATACCGAATTCTCATGGGAAAACCAGTGTTGAGATGATGATTCGAACTGGAGGAGGGATAAAGAGGGGACAAGATCGGCCGAAAACTATAGATAAAGGTCTGTTCTTCCTTAAGTTAGGTGGCCTTGAAACAGAGGTGGAATCAGATAGAATCATGATGAGCTGTAAGGGGTTGGGTTTGGATTCTTAGCCTGAGGGGGAAATCGTATAAGGAGATTTCCCATGCGCGGAATCGCAAGTTTGTTTTTATTTTTTATAGTCTTTCTTCTCGCCGCACCTCCTGCGGTGGGACAATCTGGAAACCGTGAGAACGATGTCATTTGTTACTCGTTCAAAACCCACGAGAATATAATCTGGGCAAGCCAGGAAGATGTTCGTGAAAGAACCGTTCCGATCACCCGGACCGAGACACGGACTCGTCAAGTCCCAAAACTGAGACCGATCGAGAAAACTCGGACTGAAACCCGTTACCAAACTGTCGACAAACAGAAACAAGTTCCCAAGACCAGGATGGTCACCAAGACACGACCTATCGAAAAGACCCGAACGGAGACTCGATACAAAACGGAGACCAAGTACAAGGACGTTGAAAGGGTCCGCGAAGAACCCAGGATCCGGATGGAAGAAAGAACCCGTGCGGTCGCGAAAACCCGCCTGGAAGAGAAGGTTAAGCCTGTTGAGAAAGTAAAAGAGGTTACCAAGTACAAACCGGTCACCAAATACCGAACCGAGGTCATCGAAAAACCTGTCACCGAGACAGAGGAGGTCGTCAGGTATCGGACAGAAACCCGCTATCGCGACGAAACACGCCATCGTCCTCAGACACAGACCCGGTTGGTCAATAAGACCCGCCTTGTGGAACAAACAAGAGAAGTCCCCACCACCAAGTTAGTCCCCCGCGAGGTTGAGAAAACAAAACTCGTTCCTGAAACAAGGTATCGAACCGAAGTCAAAAACCGTTGGATGCCCGAAGAGAGAGAGATGACTTTCATCCGCAGGACTCCCACCTGTCAAAACGGTGTCCAGACTTGTGTGGCAACTCCTTTTACTCAAAACGTCCCTGGGTTCAGGGCGGTCCAGTATGAGGAGGAGATACCCTACGAGGTTGTCGTTCCTGTAAAAGAGATTGATGTGATCAATGAGGAAGTCACAGTCATGCAAACGGTGAAAGAAATGGTCGAGGTCCCTTACCAGGATCAGGAGACCTATACCGTTCAGGTCGCTTACACCGAGCAGGTTCCCTACACGGAAGAGGTGCCCTATACCGATACTGTTTCCACAGTCGTCATGGTAGAGGAAGAGATCCAGGTTCCTTATACCGAACAAGAAGCCTATAACGATGTGGAAACCTACACCGTCGACGAAGTCTATACAGTCGAGGTCCCCTATACAGATACGGAGTCTTACGAGGAGCCTGTGGAATATACCATCAAGGTTCCTTACACAGAAAAGGTCGCGTATGAGCAAGAAGTTCCTTATACGGTCCAAGTCCCGTATACCGAAGAGGAAACTTATCAGGTCGCGGAGACCTACTACGAAACTGTCAATTACCAGGAGCAGGTTCCATACACTGTCGATGTACCGTTTACAGTGGAAGAGCCTTATCAGGTGACAGAAGCTTATGAAGTTCAGGTCCCGGACACCAAAGTTGAAACCTACACAGTGATGTTGAGTGTTCCTAAGGCGAAGGAAATCATTAAGACTCGGAAGCCTTACAACTGCGGACCGGCTCCGGCACGTGGATATCGCCTGACTACAATCGGGGGACCCAACCGAGTCCCTGTCGGTGAAGAGGAAGTGATGGCGAGGGAAGTTGTCGATCTTACTCCAGAAGAGAGAGCGGAGATCTTGGCCAAGAGTAAAGAACTGGGA
>JAJDBZ010000314.1 GCA_029261095.1 Candidatus Omnitrophota bacterium
AAACCTCGCTCGGAAAAAGATCGATCCGAAAGAAGAGGGATTGGAGTAGGTTTTTTTTAAATCGTGGTTCCACGATTCAAACTTTATAAAACTTCCCCTTCCCGAAAATTGGATCGAGGAGAGTGCCGACGGCGCGACGAAGTTGTTCGCGGTAGAAATCGACATCGAAATCGGTCTCTTGACGCAGCAGTTCGACAATCTTGATGCGCTCATCGGGGTTTCCCGCTTTTCTGTCGACCACCACAAAATGGACATCCTGCCCGCCGATGAGGTTCTTTCCGATCCTGGCCGATTGCCGCGCGGCGGTCGCGCTCATCGCATTGCTTTTGTACTCCTCAGCGGTGCGTGAGAGTTTTCTCTTAAGCAACAGATCCTGAAGGTCCACCTGACGTTCCACCAAGCGCTGGTCGGCCTCCTCGACTAGGGCCCGCAAGTCCGCCTCCATCGCCCGGATGGCCGACAGAGTTTCGGCTTTCGAGAGCATCTCGAGCATTTCTCCCTGCACGATCTGAACATAGGGGGCCTGGTCCCCGCGACGGATTTCGATGCCGCGATATTTTAGCGACCCATCTTCGAAGCGCCCGAAGTATCGCGCCGGTACAGGGAGATCCTCGTGTTGAGTAGAGGGAAGAAAAACCAACCAGGAATAATACCCCTCAATTCCGAGGGGCAGATCGGTCTCCTTTTCGATCTCTCGGCAGAGGGTATCGATCTCCTCATGGCTTTGTCCGTTTAATTGGAGCCAGACACAATCGACCAACGAATGGATCACGGAATAATCTTTCTCCTCGCAGAGTTCCCGGGTCCGCAAGAGCATCTCGCGGGAGATGGCACAGATGGACTCGTGCGCCTCGATCCTCCCGAACCGCGCGTTCTTGTAACCGAGGTAACCGAAACAACAGACAAGCAACCACTTCAGCGAGGTCTGAAGGTTTTTGTAACGTTTGTACTCGCGCGGGTCTTTGGCGGCGCGCATCTTTTGTTTGTACTCGATCCGTTTTTCGAGAATGGAGATAAGCGATCCCGAGATCATTCCCTTTCGTTTCTCGCAGATCCGGTAACCGAGTTCTGGAACACGAAGTTTGGAATCGGGGCAACAGGCGCAGTCGATGGTCTCGGGCGAGATGTTGAAGTTGGTCATGATCGAGGGGTACATCGAAACGAAATCGAGCTCGACCACGTTCTCATAGGCGCCCGGTTTCGGCATGTAAGTCATCCCGCCACGGTCGGCTGTGATGAGCTGCATCCCGGTCTTCCATCCCTCGGGTTGGGATTTCTTCCAAGGGATCGGGTAACCGCGCTGAGAAACATAAGCCATCTGCACCGAGGAGATGCCTGTGCCGATCGAGCGGCGAGCCATCCGCTGCACGGGGAGACGGCTCACGCGCGAGGCTTCGATCAGTCCATCCAGGTCCGATTCATGATCGAGGAAACAGTTTCGGTGATCGATGTGCCATCTCCCCCATAAGGGATAATCGGGATCGCGGTAAACGATGCGACCGTAAGAGACATACGACCGGCCTTCGAGGCCGATCTTTCGACGGACCCCGGGCTCTCGGTCGAGACGCAGGGGAATATTGAGGCGACCGGCGAGATGAAAGAGACAGGGCATCAAGAGACTGTCGCCCCCGGTGGTCCAGATAAGATCCGGATCCCAATCATCGAGGTAAGCGTTCAGGGAATGGAAGAGATCGGAGAGGTTATCGGTCTCCCATTCGATCGTCGCGTCTCCCATCTGTAGTGCGAGATACTGGAGTGAAGCGCGGCGGGGATCGAGATAACCCTCGCCATGGAGTTGCGCGGTCCGCAGCGGAATCGGCGGGTAATCGGTGTCGCCGGTTTGTTCCAATGCTTCGCAGTCCAGCAGGTTTTCTCCCTCGTATTGGAACCGGCAATAGGAGGTGGGAAAGAGGTTGTGTTTGTAACCGAAGAACTGTTCGAAAGGGATATCGCAGTCGTAATAAGAAAGGTCGGGGTGTTTGCGGTAGAGTTGGTTGATCTCCTGGTAGGCGCGATCGAGATTGACCACCTTCAGTTCATAGAGTTCGCGATCCTTCCCGGTCCAAAAATCTTTCTTATGGGTTCTTCCAACGGGGACAAAGGAAGGGCTTTTCGAGAGCGATGCCAGGAATCGGTCGAGTTTCGAGGAGTCTTGGGTTTCGACATAACAACTCGGGGTGTAGGGCTGAACCAATCGCAGACGGTCCTCGCCCCCTTCGGGGATGAACCAAAAGACCATCTCCGGTCCCATCGGATAATAATCGAAAAGCCAACCGGATTGTTCGCGGATATCGTTAGATGTTTCAGTCACGCTTTTGAGTCTATCATAAGGTAGGAGTGGGGTGTCGTTTTCGATTTCGTCCAGGGTTGAAACCGTGGCGAGGTCGATATCGCATCGACCATTCCGCTGCTTGCGCCCCCCCGCCCGCGCAGGGTTGAAACCCAGCGCTAACCATACGAAGTCGTCTTTGACGACTGAAATTCGCCAGTCCCGTAGGGACTTGGTATGGTTCGCCCTGGGATTTATCCCTGGGCGCAGCGCAACGAGTCTCTCAAGCGGGGCGCGGGTTATTCATGCCGCAGCGCGGCGATGGGGTCCATCTGCGCCGCGCGGTAGGCCGGGTAGATTCCGAATACGATTCCGATCAGAAGTGAGATGCCAAATGCGCCGCCGACCGACCAGATTTTAACAATCGTGATCATGTCGGCGAAATAGGTGACCAGGAAGGGGATGGTGATTCCAAGGATTAGGCCCAGGAGACCTCCACTTCCGGAGAGGAGGACAGTTTCGGAAAGAAATTGGACGATGATGTCACGCTTCTTCGCCCCGAGCGCGCGACGGATTCCGATTTCGCGTGTCCGTTCGGTAACTGTCGCCAGCATGATGTTCATGATGCCGATCCCCCCGACCAACAGAGAGATCGCCGCGATGGAACCGAGGACGATGTTCGAGTTCCGTTTGAAACGCTCCGCTTGCTCGAGCAAACGTTGTGGGACGATGATCTCAAAATCAATGTCTTTGTGAAAGCGTTTCAAAACACCACGGATCACCTCTGCAGAAGCCATCACAGCGGTGATTTCTTGAACTTTTACGATGATTTGGTGGAGTTCCACTTTTTCCATCGAAAAACTGCCGGAGGAACGATTGACCAGGATGTCGCCAAAGCGCGATTTGGCTGCGGTGAGCGGGATAAAAAGATTCAGGTCGGTGTCCCCGGTCTTCGCTTCCTGGGTGGCGACCCCAGAACCCTCCATCACACCGATCACCGTGTAGTAATCGCTTTTTACCTTGATGTCCTTACCGAGCGGGCTTTCGGTGGTGAACAACCGTCTGGCGGAGTTCGAACTCAACACACAAACATTCTTGTGATCATCCGTTTCGAGGATGCTGATGAAGCGCCCCTTCTTGATCTTCTGATTTGAAACCTGCAAGTACCAGGGGACCACCCCGATGACATTGACATCGACTCGCTTCTTTCGATAGGTGACATTCGCCCGGATGGTGCGTGAGGGGACAATGACCTCCACCCCGGGCACGGTGTTCTTGATCCGTTCGGCATCTTTGTAGGTGAGTCCATATTCGAGCATGCGATTGGTTTCAGTGTTGACACTCTCGCTGCTCGGAGGTTTCACACTCTTTAGGATGATGTTGTGGCTGCCGAGTTGCTTGATCTGTTCGAGCGCCTCGAAGCTCGCGCCTTCCCCGATGGCGAGCATGGCGATCACCGAGCAGACACCGAAAACGATCCCCAGGATGGTGAGAGTGGACCGGAGTCGGTGTCTCCAAATATTCAGGAAGCCGAGAAAGATGATTCGTTTGGCGTGAAAAAACATTACAAACTCTTTGCGGGCATTCGCGGGCCGGTTAAGACTTTTCCATCTTTGAACCGGATGGTCCGTTCCGTCCGCCGTCCAATTTCCTCATCATGTGTCACCATGATAATGGTCTTTTTCTGTTCCTTGAGGTCGTCGAGAAGTCGAAGAATTTCCTGTCCGGATTTGGAATCGAGGTTCCCAGTCGGTTCATCGGCGAGGATCACCAGAGGGTCATTCACCATCGCCCGTGCGATGGCGACTCTCTGACGTTCGCCGCCAGAGAGTTCGTTGGAACGGTGATCGGTGCGGTGTCCCAACCCAACAATCCCGGCCAGATCGGCCGCACGTTCGCTCGCCTCTTCTTCGGGCGTTCCCTGATAAAAGAGGGGAACCTGGATGTTTTCGACCACGGTGAGTTCCGGCAGAAGATTGAACGATTGAAAAATGAACCCGATCCGTTCGCGACGGATGTCGGAGAGATCGTTGTCATCCAATGTGGAGACATCGGTACCCCCAAGATAGTATTTCCCCTGGGTGGGTTGATCGAGGCAGCCGAGGATGTTCAAGAAAGTCGATTTGCCCGACCCGGAAGGCCCCATGATGGAGACATACTCACCCTGCTCGATCGTTACATCGACACCATGCAAGACTTCGACTGTGTGATCCCCGAGTGGATATTCTTTGTAAAGATCGATGACTTCAACTATCGACACGTTTCGATTTCCGTCCAGTATCCAAACTCGCTTGATTGGCCGCGGGACTGGTTTCCAATGAAGGATCTGGTTCCGATTCCTCTTCCTCAGTCTGTTCCGCCTTATCTTTCTCAGGCTCACCGGAACGATTCTGTCGATCGAGCGTGCGGTCTTCAGTGGGAAGTTGATCCATCATTGGCGACACATCGAGAGCAACCAGTTCGCCCAATTTTAGACCAGATTTGATCTCCATAAAATCATCGTTGTAATCGCCGGGTTCTACTTCGCGAGGAACGAAATTGGCGTCCTCTTTCACAAAACAATAGTTCTTACGGTTCTGGCTCGCGACAGCATGGATCGGCACCATCAATACATCGTTCAACTCATCGACGATGATTCGAACCCTTGCGGACATTCCCGGTTTGAGTCCGGGATTCTCCTCATCGATGACCACCATGGTTTTGTACACCTTGAGTTCCGGGTTGTACCATCGGTTCTGGGAATCGGGCAGAAGTCCAACCTTGTCAACATGCCCTTTGAGGAACCGATCGGGGAACGCATCGATTCGGACCTCGGCGGCAAGTCCTTCTTTGACACGCGCAATCACAGATTCGTGGATCTTGGCTTCCACCGCCATCGATGAAGAATTGGGAATTCGGATAATCTCCTGACGCTCATAAACTTCCGCCCCCTCTTCTATCTGCTGGTCGCTTCTCCTTCGATCCCCTCCAGCATAGACAACTAATCCGGGTTGAGTCGCAATCATGACACTGTTCTCGATCTGTTCCCTGATTTTATCGAGGCGATCGATTTGTCGGGTGTAAGTGGCGGAACTCGATTGGAGTTTAGCTTCGGACCAGGCCAGTACGGATCTATTCTTAGATCTGATTCGATAGAGTTCTCGCTCAGCTTCCTGGAAGTCGGAAAGAAGTTGCTCCACCTGTTTGCGTATTTCATACACCTCGAACAAATCAACGGCGGATGTGGCCTTGGCGAGTGATACTTCGCTCTTTTCATAAGCCAGTGTGGCGCTCTTCAGGTCACTTTCCGAAACATAACCCTTACCAAACAGATTTTTTGTCGAAAGAAGATTCTCTTCCGCGATGTTGTTCTCGAGTTCATTGACAAAAACCTGGTCTTGAAGTTCCCGTTTGGTTTGAAGAGCCTCTCCCGCCAAACGAGGATCGTCGAGGACATTCTCGATACCGTAATCCGTTTCTCTGGATTCGGACCCAATCAAAAGGAAGGCAAGTTCTTCTCCGGTATACTTGGCCAGGTCCATTCGAGCAAACTTCGTCTTAAGCTCGCCAGCCTTCAGGTTGCTTTCGTTCTGTTTGACTTGGATCTCTTTGGATTCGAGAGCGTCGGTCAGGTCCGCTTGAGCGCTCTGCAGCGTGATTTCTTGTTGAGTCTCCTGGTCTCTGAGTTCAGAGGAATCGAGCTCGACCAGAACTCTCTTTTTTTCGACATCCTCATCGGTCAGGATCGTTCCCTCCTCAACGATGGAAATGATGGTAGTGCGTCCCTCGACTTTGCTGGTAATGGTCTGAGATTCGCTCGCCTCCACACTTCCCGCTTCGAGGACATCGATGACTAAATCGCCCTGCTGAACTTCGTAGACGAGGACATCGGTGACTTCCGATTTCTCCTGGCTCAGCGAATCGGATGCGGCCCAAGATACCAGGACGACGATGATGAGAGGAGTCAGAATTTTCAGGGCCAAGGGAAATTTTGTTTTGGGTTTAGCCATTAAGAAACCTAACGTGGAACCGTATTTGTGGTAACCAGTTGAGTAAAATCATTGGCCCACACCCCATTATCCCTGATTCTAAGCGCTTCGACTGTCAAGAACAAGTCGAGAGTTGTGTTAAAATGGTTCACGATGACCGAGGTGTAACTGTTCTGAGCGCTTAAGAGGTCATCCTGCGCTTCGAGCACATCTCGGACAGTAATGCCTGCTACTCCTTCATTCAGAAGGGTCGGCTCACGTTCAGTCCGTTCTTCCGCCAATGAGAGGCTGTTTTTCTGCGTGACAAAGTTTTCTTCGGATGCTCGCAGACGGCGGAAAATCGCTCGAACGTCCTGTTTGATGGTTTCCTGGGAATCGACATAATCCCGTTTCGCACGAACCAGATCGATCAGCGATTGGCGGAGAATATTCCGTTCGATCTTTGTATCCAAGGGCAACTCAATGTCGACTCCAACTTGGTAGGCTTTATCTCCCCCTGCAAAATCGAAGGTTTGAGTTCTTCCGTCGGAATCGGCTTCGTAAGATAAGAAAAGGTCGAGCATCGGCTGAAGCATATCCTCGGAAACATTGACATCTCTTCTCGCATCATCGATTTCCTCATACGCGGTGATCAGATCTAAGCGGTGATCGATCGCGTATTGGACGCCTTCGTCCTCTTCCACCTTGACCGCAAGGATTCCTCTGTCTGTGAGACGTTTGAGTTCGTCGGGGTCTGGTAGAAAATTGGTTTCGATAGGAATCCCCAGTAGGATTTTGAAATCATCGAGAGCGTTCAGGTAGCTTTCCTGATCTCGAATCCATCGGATACGTCCCGAGAGTTCGCTTTGGATCGCTTGATCAACCTCATAGGGCGGAATTTTCCCTTCCAAGTACCGTGCTTCGAATTCCTTCGTCAGGACCTGGAGGGTCTGGTAGTTCCGGTAGGAGTTGTACACCTGATCCAACAACCCGAGCAGACGAAAATAATTCTGTGCTACCTGAACGGTGAAACTCTTCCGGAACCGAACGAAATCCCGGATGGCATAGACCATGTTCCTTTCCGATTGGGTGAGGTTTTCCCGGACGATATCGGGGCAGGAACCCCGAATGAGAGGCTGGGTCACATTGGCGGTCAACATGGACATGAGGATTTCGGTGGGATCGTCACCAGATATAATTCGCGAGAAATCCGTGGTCAGCGCCACCGAGATATCCGCGCCGGTCTCCAACATCCGGTTCATTCCTATTGTGAAGAAACCCGTCCAGACATTGCTGAAATCGGTGTAGGTGAGGTCTGATCGGCCATTCCCGAAATACTGAGGATTGAACTGATGACGGGCTGAAGAAAGCGACAGTCCCTGGCTAAAGAGGCTCTCTTCCCGAGTCCGGTAGTCACGTGAGTTTTGGACTGCCGTTGTGATCGCTTCATCAAGCGAGAGCACGCGTGTGGCGTCAATGATGGGACCCGCCCAGTATTGGCTGTCGTCGCCATCGATGGAAAAGTGGGAAGGCATTCCCTCGACCTTGGAGCTTTCTCGGGAAATGATGGAATAGACCTCGATATCCGCCTGAGCACGGAGCTTAGCGGTGTTACAACCGAGGAGCAAAACTAAGGAAAAGGCCCCCAATCCCAGAGAGAGTCGATAAACAAATGCCATCAGTGAGAACGAACCGTGTGCGGCGCCCTCTCCTCCAAGTCCAACGCAATATAGGCATCCCGAGCCAATAACCCTTGAAAAACCAATTGTTTAGGAACAATCGGCACAATAATGAATCAAAACCCCTTTAGGTTATCGGTCGGTGGAACGAAAAGATGAAATACGAATACCTAGAAAACTGCTTGAGCGACCCTGTGAAGTAAGAACCAACAGTAACCATCGGTTCATCCCCAAACTGATTTTTCGATGGCTTTCCTCTCGAGACCCCTGATATTGTCCGGGTGTCCGGTCTTGGTCACCTCTTCGAAAACGGTCATTGGCGGATCGAGGGTCAGGCCATGTTTCTTACAGATGGCCACCCACAAGGTTTCGAGATCTTCGCGGCGTTCCAATAGTGAAGGCATCCGAATGTGGAGAGGGCTAATTCGGGCAAAGAGGTCCTGACGGAAGCGG
>JAJDBZ010000315.1 GCA_029261095.1 Candidatus Omnitrophota bacterium
AAGACGCGAGGATCGAAATTCGATCGCATCCGGTGATCGAGTCTCGACAAAAAAGAGGGTCCCATCTCCCGCCGCGATCGTCGGGTTGATGATACGCCCTTTCTCATAAGTCCATTCCACTTCCCCTGTCTCGGGATCCAGGGCAAAGAGGTTGTCACTGGTAACCTTATTCGATTCCTCATTCGGTTTGTCGTACCACTCTCCATCCGCCCCGATGTAAAGTCCCCCATGGCGGACAGACGACCCGATGAGGAATTCTCCTCCATCGGCGATGTATCCCCAATCGTATTTAATGTCACCATCAGGCGATTGGACGGGAAAAGTGTTGAGCAATCTTCCGGACTGACCATCGATCTTCCAAAGTCGATCTCGGACCGCCACGAACAAGTTGTCGCCTCGGGCCATCTTGTTACTGCAATCACGGGGGACATTGGCACGTCGGAGGTCTGGTATTTCACGTTCCCAAAGGATTGTTCCATTATAGGAATCGAGTCCAAACAAGCGGCGATCGCCCTGAACAAACAATCGACCATTGACCGAAAGAGGCGCTGGAGAGCGGGTGCCCCTGTCCGTCATCGGTCTCGGTCCCGGTTCCCCATACCACAGGACTTCCAGAGGGTCAGCCACCAGTTGGTCCTGGCTATTCGAAGTATTACCGGCATCTCCGTATTGGTGTGTCCAAGCGCCCGCACCTTTGAGGGGCTTGCGTTTCACGACTGTCCAATGGGTTTTAGTCTTGTCAGGAGATCCGATGGGATCGGTTACTTCTTTGATTACGGGATGAGTGGCCCAATTGTTCTGGAGAAACGCAGTGCCTCCATCAGGCTGGAGAATCTTTTCGATATCTTCAGGAGAATATGGAATCTCCTCATTCCGCAAGAAATTCTCGGATGCAACAATGTTGGCCAGATAGGGAGCGAAGGGAAGGGAATCGCCTTCTATGTGACGAACCGTGACTCTCACACCATAGAGTCCTGATTCATCCAGTCTCTTTCGTGCAGCCTGAACTCGCTCCGAATCAGGATCGACACAGATCACTTTGAGGTGGGAGCGTTTTGCAATTTCATAAGCCAATCGACCTTCGCCCACACCCAGAATCACGCAAAAACCCCGATCGAAACCTGCTTCGCGGATGATTTCTTCGGCTGCTTGTCTGAATCGTTCGGCATCGTCACCTTCGGAAAAGACGCCTTCATGGATATGCGTCTCGACGGGCGCAAAGTCAAAGGTTGAATCGAGTTCGTGAAGCCGCGTGCTTTGAGTCGTTCCATTCGAATCAGTAAATTCGATCCTGTAGCCATACATCTCTTGGTTCTCGATCCCATCGATTTCGATCTCGTGTTCAGTTTTAAGAGCCAGATCTTCGACACGGTTCTTCACGGGGATTTCTTGGCCATAAAGGAGGACCGTCGGGGAGGGAGATTCCGTCTCCCAACGCGCGAGAATGGTGTCCCTATCGATGCGCTCTAAATACGGTCCAACCTTGACATGGATCTCTCTCGGCGCGATCGATTTCTTCGCTTCGTATCGTTTTTTGACATCTTCAGGCGACAGGGCGTAGTCGAAAATCATAGCCTCATGGAACCACAGTCGTGCCTTGAAAACATTGGATCCTTCGACATAGGTCCCAAACTGAAGGTCAGGTTGATCGGCATAGACAATGGGTCCAGAGACCGCCTTCGAGTCCTCGAGTTCTCCATTGACAAAAAGTTTTTGGGAGTTTCCATCATACGTCCCGACCACATGATACCAACGTCCCCAATCCAGACTGTCAGGTGCGCGCGTGGAACTCAATTCGCTCTTTCCCTCATTCTCTGCGGCGATCAGGAAACTAAAATTGGATTGACGGAAACCGAGCAGCCATCCCTTTTGATCTTTCGCGGCAGAAAGGATTCCGCCCCATTCCACCGTTTTCTCGATAGCAATCCAAGATTCTACGGTGATCGCCTCCGTGGGGAGAATTCTTGTACCCTCAGAGAAATGGACACGGGCATCGTGTTTCTCACCATCGACAATCATCGCAGATCTGTCTCGGTCTGTCCTAAAACGAATCTTCCCCTCGACCGACAAAGGATCCTCTCCAGAATCGTTGAGTATCTCCTTTCCGGCTTGATTGCTTTCCTCGAAAACCCAGTGACCCACTGGCTCACCAGAACACCAAGCCCGATCATTCATGACGAGGATCAAGATTCCAGCGAGAATTATCGCCATGCTTCTAATAAGTGGTCGTTTTTTCATTCTCATTTCACCTTCGTAGCAAATGGATTGGATCGATTTCGTCGTTGATCATTCTTATCGTGAATGCCGGATTTGGTTAAATCACACGCGTCCTAGTTTTCTGCTCCATCTTTAGGGAGACTTGAAGCAGTGGATCTTGCCTTGATCGGTGCTTACAAATAGACAATTTCCTGCGATGGCCAAATCGAGTGCGCGCCCCTGAACCGAATGTTTCCAAAGAGTGTCGCCATCTTTTCCACTCATTGCGACTGTCTCTCCGGCGCCTCCCGCGTATAAGGTTTCGCCCCCAAGGATCAGAGAATAGGGATTGCTCAAGTCACGCTCCCACAGAAGCGTATCTTTCAGTTCGGATTCGGCTTTCACCATTGTGGTCCGGGCTTCGTCGATATCGGCTTGGAGGTTCTTGGCCTCAGGTCCTTCTTTGTCTTCGACCTTGCGAAGTTCCTTTTCAAGGGACCCGATCTTGTTTCCAAGTTTGGTGACCAAGGTCTTGAGACGCGTGAACTGATTCCTATCGAGGGCTCGAATATCGTGATCGGTGTGGAGATACGAGACGTCGGGTGTCACAATCATCTGATTCCCTTGGAACGTAGCAAGCTGATCGTTCGATCCTTCGGGAAAGGCATCGAGTGTCCCGACTTTTCCAGGTCCGTAGACCAGCATGTCTCCGGTAAGAAGACAAAATGTCCCGCCCGACCCTCCGACTTCGTGCAGAAAACCACCATCCTCACGGTTGAAAACAAGGGGAGCGCCTCGGCTGTTGGGAAAGTAGAGACGTTCCTGGGAGGCAAGCAAGTAACCCTGAGGAGTGAGATTTTCAACTTTGTTCTTCCAAATCTCTTTTCCTGTTTCCGCCTCAAGTGCGCAAAGGTAGACACCCTCCCATTTGAACAATCCCGAACCGAAATAAGCCACACCGTCCCGGATGAGAACACCGGTGCGGATCGGCCACTTGGAGACCACTCGTCCGTTTCCGGAGAGGTAATATTCTTCGGGCGCCGCTTTGTATTTCCAAACAAGGGAACCATCATCGGCGGAGAGACAGTATGCATGACCATCATCGGACCCAACATAAACTCTACCATCGTCCAATGTGGGTGCCAGTCGGACCGGGCCGTCTGTATAATAGACCCATCGCTCTTTCCCGGTCTTCGAATCGAGACAATAAATCTTGTCGTCAGAACTCGATCCAAAATAGAGGGAATCTTCATCGGCTACCACATGGTAAGCCCAATCGAAAATGACTCGTGGTTTGAGGTTTTCTGTTTTATGCCACCCATCCCGCCGTGCGGGCCCCGACCAGGCGGGTTGGGGTGGGTATTTCGATTCAAAAACCCATGCTTCTTCCAGTGGGAATTGAAGTTGCTCGTCAGAAACTCCACTTCTCGAAGTATCCCCGCGATGAGTCGGCCACGAGCCGGCATAACTCAAGAGCGGGGTGATCATGAGTATCAATAGAACTATCAATCGTGCCATAAACTTCAATGTGTTCTCCTTCGAGGCGTCGTCCATTAACTCGCTCCACCATTCTCAATCCGTCCATCTTTCATCTCGATGATTCGATTCGCTTTAGAGTCGGCCAAATCGCCATGTGTAACAACAACCACAGTGCCGCCTCGTTGTTGAAATGCGGCCATATGGTCAATGACTTCACTGGCGTTTTCGGGGTCCAAGTTTCCCGTGGGTTCATCGGCTAGAAGAATCTTGGGTTCATTAATTAGAGCGCGAGCCAGTGCCGCCCGCTGTTTCTCACCGGCGGATAGTTCCGCTGGTTTGTGGTGGGTTCGGTGATCGATGTGGAGTTCGGCTAAAAGGGATTCCGCCTTGTCGATTCGTCCACGAGTTGCAGGACCCTGAGCGAGGAGAACATTCTCCAGCACCGAGAGGTAAGGAACCAAGTGGAACATTTGAAAGACAAACCCAATATTATCGCCTCGAAAATCTCCTCGCTCAGATTCATTGAGACGATAGAGATCTTTCTCTAGGCATTTCAAAGACCCTTCGGATGGATGCAACATGCCACCAAGAGACAATAGGAGGGTGGTCTTACCG
>JAJDBZ010000316.1 GCA_029261095.1 Candidatus Omnitrophota bacterium
TTGAATAAACACCTGATGAACGAGGAACTTTGGCTTCTGCAATAAACGGCGCCGCCTCCCCGAATAAGAAGATTCGGGGCGCCTTCCAGTAGATTGTCGTTGAATGAGGTGTCCTCGATCCGAATGGATTCATCATTGACATTGACCGCCACTCCCCCGCCGTAAAAAGAAGCGAAGTTGTGATCCATCCTGGATTCTTCGATTTGGAGGGAAGATGCTGACACGAAAATTCCCCCTCCGTACCCTCCTCCGCAGGCGGTATAGAAGGAGTTCCAACAGGATTCATAATCACAACATGTTCCGTAATAGGATCGGCATTCGGAAAGGGCGGTATTCGAGGAAACGGTTGAATCTGAGATAACGACTGAACTCATATCACTCGCGAATATTCCTCCTCCAACAGTCCCCCGGTTACTGGTGACTTCACAGGATCTGAGGATCAAAGTGGATTTCTCCAGATAAAAGCCGCCCCCCAGCCCTCCTTGGATTATACAACCGTCATGACAGTTAACCGGGGTGTAGTTCCAGGGGCCACGATCAGACTCACAGTCCTCGATGCCAAAGGCCTCATTGTTTAACACCTGGCAATCGACCAATGTCAGCCCGCTGGTGGTGCAATGGATGCCGCCTCCAGAGAGACTCCGGCCATTGCGGATGGTTATCCCGTCAAAGAGGGTTTCGTTGGCGTTTGTTAGGGTGATGACCGATTGGTCGGAACCGGTTCCGTCGATGATGACCGGATTGGCTTTGCTGTCCCTTAATTCGAAATCGTCCGGTTCTTCGTTTCCGATAAAACCGCCATAGAGGGATACGCCGTGGCCGATCGAGATCGTTTCATGATAAGTCCCCGAGGCAATCCAGATTTCATCCCCCACAGCCGAGGCCTGGATCGCGTCCGATAGTCTCTCAAATCCGTTGTCCCAGGGGGTTGATGAGACTGGGGAATCGATTTTCCTGACATAGAGCGTTCCCGCTTCGGATTGTGGGAGAAGAGTCAACGCCACTGCATAGATCAGGACATGACGAAGGATTTTCGACATGCGACATTTTAACACAGCATGTCAAACAATCAATCAAAATCGACCGTTGATTCTAAAATAGTTCAGTCGAACGACTCCACTCTCACCGGTCCCTCCAATTCCACCCCAACCACAGTCACTACCGGGTCGAGTAACTCCTCAGGCAGTTCGATGGTCTTGCTTTCGTTATCGAAAACCAAGGGCTGTCCGGTCTCCAGGAATGAGACTCGTTTGATGGAATTCTTTAAGCCAGGGAGTTCGAGAGGTTTGCCGGGATGCGATTCGAGGTGCGCATAAAGGGTGTTCCCCTTCACTGTGCACTTGCCAAAGGGGAGTGAGGAGAAAGGAGAGCCTTCGGTCCCATAGATGGAGTCGCCATTTTTTTCGAGCCACTTGCCGATGCCGAGGATACGCTCAACTAACGGGGCTGGAATCTCGCCTTCGGGGGTCGGGCCGACATTGAGGAGGAGGTTCCCGCCACGGCTGGCGACATCGACCAGGAAACGGATCAACTCCTCCGTCGATTTCAGCTTCGTGTCATCGCGACGATACCCCCAGGACTCGCCGATGGTGAGACAAGCCTCCCAGGGTTTGCGCGCCTCGGTCTCGGTCTTCTTCAGGATCTCGACCGGTTGCTCCCGCGTATAAAAATCGGCGAGCGCAGTCTTCCCACGCTCGCCCTTCCCGATTCGGTCGTTCACCAGAGCATTGGGTTGAAGTTCATGGATCATACCCACGAGGTCATCCGCGCGCCAGGTTTCGGCCGGATGATCCCACTCGCCATCGAACCAGATGCCATCGATGGGGCCATAGTTCGTGCAGAGTTCACGGACCTGACCGAAGAGATACTCGTCCACATATTTCGGGAGATCGGATTTGAAGTCGGGTTGCGCCCAATCGAGGGTCGAGTAGTAGAAACTGATTTTCATATCCGACTTCCGTGCGGCATCGATCAACTCTTTCACAAAATCCTTCTTCGCGGCTCGATCCACCGAATCGTAATCGGTCAAGGCGCTGTCGAACATACAAAAGCCCTCGTGGTGTTTCGAGGTGAAAGTGACATAACGTGCGCCCGCCCCTTTGAAAATCTTCATCCACTCATCGGCGTCGAATTGTTCGGGAGTGAATTGATCGGCCAGCTTCTCGTATTCCGGAAAGGGAATCCCCTCGTTTTCCATAGCCCAGGAGACATAAGAACCCTTGTCATTCTTCCCGTATACCGCATAGGTCCCCCAGTGGATAAAAATGCCAAACTTGGCGTCATTGAACCAGGAGGTTTTTGGCTTCGGCTTGGGTTGATGAAAGGCGCCTGGGTCGGGGACGCCGGGTTGTTTATACCAACTCTTGAAAAAGTCCTCCTCCGATCCATCGTAAACGCCACGCTTCACATTCATCCAGCTCAACTGATCCCCCACTGTGTAATAGACAAGGGTGTCTCCCTCCCATTCGATCAGATCGACATCGGAAGTGTTGATGCCATCATCGATCTCGTTCGGCGTTAACACCGGGTTGGCCGAACTGACTTCCCAGGTTTTCAGATCCTCCGAACGCGTGATGTAGGTTTCGAAGAAATGGCGCGGGGGGCGTCGCTCCAGGTAGAGGACATAATAATAACCATCGACATAGCGAATGCAGGGACAGGCGGTGTAACGGTTGGTCCCAAACCCGGCCTCCGTGAGCTTTTCCCAACTCTCCAAGTCTTTCGAGACCGCGAATTTGGTGGTGAAAGCGGGCCAGTTTGGGTCGTTGGATTCGTAGGCCATCGCATATCCCTCCGGGCCTTTGCAGACCGAACTGTTGAAGAGGTGCTCGTTCTCCTGCTCGATGACCACCTTCGATTCCCAATCATTGAGGTCGGAGGATTTGAACATCGTCACATCGTTCCAGTTGTTATCCTCCCAACGCGAGGCGAAGGCATAAAACACATCGTCCTCAACATAGGCGCAGGCTAGGCCATACCCCACGGCGAAGCGGGAGAGTTCCTCACCCGATTCCGCGTCCACGATGCGGAGGTAGTAATCTTTCTTCTCGCCGCCCGATCCCGGTCGGATTGCTTCCATGTGACAGAGTCTTCCCTTCCAGACAACCGGGGTGATTTCGCAGAGGTCTTTCGCGACGATTTCAGTCGATTGGAATTCGACCCCATGTGGCGGGATCTGAGGGGGAAGGATCGTATGAAAGGCAGCGACCGGCCACTGCTGGAGACGATAAAAGCCCTCTGGAACATCTTGTGTGAATTGGACATAAGCCTGGACATCGCCGGTTGTGGTGTAGGTGATCTCATTTTCCGTCTCCTTGTTCACTCGCACGCCGAAAACTTTGTAGCCCATCACCGTCGTGTCCTCGAGATCGACATGGAGAAATTTTCCATCTACAACACTCTGAATCGCGCCATCGATGGGGGTCCCATGCGGTTGAGAGAAGTTCAGGGCGACCAACCGACATCGGTTCAATTTGATTCTCATCGAGGTGTCAAAGGTAAAATTCCCGGCCTTGAGCGCACACTGTGGACTGGCCATCGTGCAGTCCTCAAAAATCACATCGGCTTGCTCTGGCATCGTTGCGTTTTCGACACGGACATAAGCCGCCGCGGTGTCTCCCCACCAGTCGAGCGCCCAGAGATGGCAGCGGCGAAAAGTGATCGGCTCGTCATAACGTGAGAGGCAACTCGCCACCCCACCCCCGAAGGCCCGACCGATGCCGACACAATCCTCCACCACGATGGTGAAAGGTTTGGTCTGGTTGGTGAGATCCCAAAACAACCCGCCATCTCCGCCGGTGGCGTAAAGGCCGCTCAGTCTCCACCGGTCCCAGATGATGGCCGAGAAGGTGGGATCCTTGTGTTCCGGCGACCAAGCCTCCTGGTTCGATCGAATGTTCCCCCACCAGTCATAACTCTTGAACCCTTTCTTTGGATCGCCGGCATCGATGACCACATACCCGGTGGTACCGGAGCCGAGCGCCCCATCGAAATCTCCGATCAATTCATTGTAGGCCCCCTCGGCCCCCTTGTGCGCGGGGGAAAGCATGGCCTCCATGTAGGTGTCGGGTCGGACGATGATTCGATGCCCGCCTTTGTCATCGGGGATGGCGTCGAGGGCTGATTGGATATTGTTGAAAGCCTTGGTCCAGTTGGATCCATCCGAATTGTCTCCGAGTTTGGAGACATAGAGGGTGGCGGCGGAGAGGTTTTGAATGTTCAAACAAAGGAACGCAATGAGAAGGGCAAACCATCGACACAACGGCATGACAAAGGACCTCCAAGGTGATTGATGTACCTCAAAAGGTAAGGGTTCCTATCAGGAATGGAAGCGGGCGCAACCTGCCTCCATCCGTGTCATTTCGAGCAAAGCGAGAAATCTGATCGATCCACCGATTTCAATTCACCCAACCGCCCCAATTGGAGTCTGAGTCCGTTTCAACGGACGCCTCTTTGTGTAGCGACGGAATTGATTCCGTCGCGGGCTGGATCGTCTTCTGAAACTGACATCGGATGGGAATCCGAATGGGGCTAAGAACGATGCGGAGCAACGTTCCAGCAATCGAAATGTTCCAGCAGTAATGCGGAGCAGCGTTCCAGCAATCGAAGTTGGCGGCGCCGAGGTCAGCCGCCCGGGGTTGTAAGACCCCGGGCTACTCAAAAACGTCCATTGGAAATGGACTGAAAAACAGGCGAAAAATACCGTTTCTTCGCTTGACAACCTCGGTTGTCTGGTTTACTTTGCTTGCCTGCTTAGCCTTGATTTGCTGGCTTGCTGTACTTTTTCCGTAAAAATCTAATGTATTGAAGTTCTCAGCCATTGCCGCACCGCTGACTCACGGACCGTTTTTGCCGTGACACGCTGGCGTGACTCCATCTGAGAGTGAAGCGGCGACCCCGCTTGGAGGACAGAATGAATCATCTAGGAATCGGTTTATGTTTGGTAGTCATGGCATCCCTTTGCGCCGTCCCGGCGAGCGCGACCCTGATTGGGGATGAGGTCAGGGTGACTTTTGATGCACCCAGTGACGGGCTATCTGTTGGCCCGACAAGCATCAACCCGGTTCAGGCGGGGGATGGCGATGTTCTGGATTTGGTGATCAACTTTGGACATATCATGCGTGTCAATGTCGAGGAGAGTTCAATCTTACTGACCCTGCTGCAAGGTACCGCAGCGGGTCAGGGGATTAATTTCGGGAATCCTGTGACCATGGCTTTTCTCGATCTCGATTGGATCGGGACACCGGGGATCATTACCGCGGTAAATATCATAGACAACACCCTATCTCTGAATGCAGATCTGGCGGTCGGTTTTACAAACGGAGCGACTGGATCGGATATCAACCTCACACTGAGCTCTTCGCAATGGCTCGTGGGGCAAGGCCTGACTCTTGACATAGAGACCACCCATGTCCCCGAACCGACCACCATGGCCCTGCTCGCCACCGGCGCGGCGGGACTGATCGCCAAAAGGAGGCGGGTGGTTTGAGGGTTTGAATGGATTCCCGTTTTCGCGGGAATGACAGTTTGAAGAGCGGGAATGACAGAAGGTGGAATATCCGGTCATCTCCCATCCGTGTCAT
>JAJDBZ010000317.1 GCA_029261095.1 Candidatus Omnitrophota bacterium
CCATGGTTACACTATCGGAATTGGAAATTTCGCGGGCAGGATCGGAGGATCTCCCGAGGTGTTGCAAGAGCCTCGGGGTAGAGTATATGGAATCTTAATTTCATTCTTAAGCAGAGGAGAAATAATGCAACCCATGTCGAAAGACGGTGACCCTGTCACAGTACTTGCCATTACTAACGATGAAGTGGAATTCTATTCCGAGGAAGGTTACTTGGTTCTCCCCGGCTTACTTGCCCCCAAATCAGTTCAGGATCTTCGATCGGAAACTCTGGAGTTGATTGAAACCGAAAGACCCCCACATGCCAAACTCCAACAAACCAGTCGCATCTTCACGGAAGGATTCATTGACAAACTCGTCTTGAGTGAGAATCTCAGAGTCTTGACCAGCCGACTCGTGGGCGGTGAAAGCACTCTTCATAACCCCTTTACCGCGGTCAAAGCCGCGGGCGGCGGAAGGTTCCATTTCCACCAGGATAACCAGTACACAGCTTTCGAGGGTCCGGGTATCAATGTCTGGTTCGCGCTGCAGGATATCACCCCGGAGAATGGTGCCCTTCAGATTGTCCCAAGATCTCACCAGAAGGGTATCACTTATGACCCGGTGCCGTCTGGCGATGGCGATGAGTATCTCAAGGTCGATTGGGAGCCGGAATACTTTCTCCCTGTCCGACTTCATGCAGGAGATGCTGTCGCCTTCGATCGCCTGCTCGTTCATGGGTCCGGCGAAAACAGGACTTCGGAACCGCGTGTGGGGTATGGCGTTCAGTTTTTTCGCAATGATACGAAAGCCATCGTGGATGGAAAATGGAAACTCCTTAAGGAGCACCCAAAGTTCCAGTTACAGAGAATTTCTCGATGAGGTACCGCAACGAGTTGAAACTCGTCGCTATTCACACGAAACCCGCACCGGGGGGTGCGGGTTGGGGAGGCCTCACGGGCCCGGCGGCTACGGAAGCCGGACATTTATTTGCCATGAAAATCGAAGGATGAACTCCAATCATCCCGGCAAATGGGTTGCCGGGCTAGGGTTTATCGTCAGACTGCTCCCCCTGATCGCGAGGATTAAAGGGTGTATTGAGGCACCTTCAGTCGCTCGCCATCCTTCAGCGCCGACTCATTGGCGATGATCCCACAGACTGTCATGTTTAAGGCCGCGATCACATCAACCACCGGCTTGCGGTCTTCCATTATGGCGAGAACGAATTCGTTCATGAGCTGCCCATGAGATCCGCCATGCCCGCCCCCTTCGACCTTGGGGGGGAGAGGGGGACGCGAAATGTTGGGGAGGTTCTCCATGGATCCATGATAGGTGGTCCCCTCCATCCAACCTTTCTCGCCGAACACACGGCCGGTTTCGCCCCCTTTGCTGTGAGTCCCTTTGCACATCAACATTCGTGAGGCGCCGCCCTCGGCAGTTTCGAAGAGAGCGATCTGGTCGGTGAATTGGTTTCCATATTGGTTGGCGCCGGGTTGGTACACAGGAAAACCCGCGTTCGAACCCGTGCAGGATACAGAGACAAAGGGTTTGTCGGTCACACCGACATAGTACGCGGTGGAATGAGTCGGATACCAGAGTGGCACACACCCGACACGCCAGTTTTTG
This sequence comes from Candidatus Omnitrophota bacterium, assembly GCA_029261095.1. Classification (GTDB taxonomy): domain Bacteria; phylum Hinthialibacterota; class Hinthialibacteria; order OLB16; family OLB16; genus JACKFH01. Next base: position 1,604 of record JAJDBZ010000317.1, read on the forward strand.
TACGATCCAATTTGGCGATCGAGGTAGTGATAATATTCGCCTTCCGAGTAAACGAGACGGCCGAAACCGCCGGCTTGATAGATCTGACGCATGGCATAGCAATCGGCGCGGTAGGATGAGGTTTCGAACATCATGTACTTCATCCCGGTCCGCTTGACAGTTTCGAGCAGTTTGTCCGCATCCTCTAGCGACCCATACACAGCCGGCACCGCAGTGGCGACATGTTTGCCATGGTTCATCACCTCCATACAGTGACGCGCATGGCTGGGAGCATCGGTGGCCACGAACACGGCTTCGATAGAATCGTCCTTGACAAGTTCTTCGAGCGAGGGGTAAGTCTTCTCACAACGACAGACCTTGGCCAATTCCGCGCATCGATCGGGGAAGAGGTCGCTGACCGCGACGATCTCGACATTGGGGTGATCTTGGAAACTAAAGGCGGCGCCGAACCGGCAGACCCCATAACCGACAATGCCGACTCGAACTTTTCGATCGGAGACCGGCTCCCACACCTTCGATGAGTTTGGGTTGGTTTCCACTTCATCGAACCCTTGGATGGTTTTTGGATCTTCCTTACCAAAAGCAGCGGCGCTCAACCCCAAGGCGGCCGAACCGAGGCCAGCAGATTGGAGAAACGAACGGCGGGAAGTCGGAAGGAGCGTGTCCCCTTCCCTTTCGAGTGGGATATCGTTCGCTTCGTCATTCGGAGGGTTCGATTGAGGGTCGTTCTTTTGGGTCATCGTGGGTGGTCCGCCTTTTCGAGAGTCATTTTTTCCATACAACCGCTATCTCCCAAATGTGAACGGACATCGCGGGGGTGTCAAGATAACTTTTAGGGTCTTCCAAGTTTTTTCCGTTTCTCCGGTTGAAAAAACTTCGTTCCAGACCAATCATCTCTGTCTAACCGAAGGAAGGATTGGGTGAATGATATGAAATCCACACGCAGACATTTCTTGATGGGTGGTTCCGCTCTGGTGGCGAGCACACTGGCGCACCCAGGATATGCGCGTTATCTGAGAAGAAATGACAAGGTCCGAACAGCGCATATCGGTTGCGGAGGCAAAGGGTATGGCCACTCCCGATACATGGATGAGCACGGTCATGTCGTGGCGATGTGCGATGTGGATGAAGCCAACGCCGCTGAGATCTATGGGTTGATCCCCGATCCACCGAAATACCGCGACTGGCGTGAGATGCTGGACCGTCACGGCTCCGAGATCGACGCGGTGGTCATTGCCACACCAGACCACATGCACGCCCCCGCCGCGCTTGCTTGTATGCAGCTGGGCAAACATGTGTATGTCGAAAAACCCCTCACGCACACAGTCCATGAATCGCGCGTGCTGACCCAAGCCGCGCAGCGTTACTATGTCCGGACCCAGATGGGGAACCAGGGGCGGTCGGGGGATGGAGTGCGAGATCTTTATGAAGCGATTTGGAGCGGCGCCATTGGAGATATCAAGGAAGTTCATTGCCAAACCAATCGTCCAATCTGGCCTCAAGGTTTCGCCGAGGCGCTGCCAAAACAACCAGTGCCGGACACTCTTTCCTGGGATTTGTGGTTGGGACCCGCCCCGTCCAGGCCCTTTAATGAGGGGTATATTCCGAAGAACTGGCGGGGGTGGTGGGATTTCGGTTGCGGCGCTCTTGGCGATATGGGGTGTCATATCATGGACCCGGCCTATTCGGTGCTCGGGCTCGGAGCTCCCACCAGTGTCGAGTGTGTTGAGCAAGAGGGGAACAGCAAAGAGAGCGCCCCGAACCAATCGCATGTGGTGTACAAATTTCCTCCGCGCGAAGTGAATGGGAAGATGCAGTCTTCGGTGACCCTCCACTGGTACGATGGCGGGCTGACCACGCCACGGCCCGAGGACATCCTCGAGGATGAGCCGATCTACGACACACTCTTCGTCGGGAAGAAGGGGTATCTCACCTGCACCACTTATGGCGGGAGCCCGACACTGCTGCCCAAGAAAAAATTCGAGGGATATGAGGCGCCTCCGCAAACCCAGGAGCGGATTGTGGATGAGGACCATCGCGGCAATTGGTTGAACGCGATTCGCGAGAACAAACCGGCCTCTTCGGATTTCGCCTATGCCGGTCCATTTTCGGAGGTGGTCCTATTGGGAAATCTGGCCATTCGATGCCCCGGGCCGCTACGGTGGGACAGTGAAAAGATGGAGGTCACCAACAACGCGGAGGCGAATGAATTGGTTCGCAAGCAATATGCGGATGGCTGGGACCTGGATGGCTGGGTTTAAGAAGGACGACTCGCCTTTTTAAGGCCAGCGTAGAATATCGCCATCGGAGAGGGTGCCGTTGGTGGGGTTGTAGTTCCAGGCATCGAACAGGGGTTTGTACTGAAACCCGATGGGCGGGTCTCTGCCATAGTCCGCGTTGTTCCACCTCCCACCGAAATAGGCGGCTGGATTGGGGCCTTTCTTTTTGTCGGGACCGAGGGAATGCAGAAGGTAGTGGTGGGTGTGGTTGTTGGGCAACCCATGGATCATGCGGAAGGCATCGCGGTTGACATACCCATAGGTGAGGTGGTCCCCCTCATCGCCATAGAACGGATCCCGTTTCCTGAGGATCTCCCCCTCGACATACTGGATCGGTGTGGAAAGGCTGATGAGGTTATGGACACCGCCGCGATCCCAGCTGGGGGAGGATGGATTGTCTCGGAGTTTTCCCAACATGATCGGATAAGCGGAGTTGTAGTCGGTCGCATACGATTCGACACCGATGCTCAGTGTCCTTAACTCCGCCTGAACCTGAGTCACCTTAGCCCGCAGCTGCGCGGCCAAAAAATTCGGCAAGGCGATGGCGATCAGGATCAAGATGATGGCGATGACAATCAGGAGTTCGATCAGCGTGAACGCACATTCATGACGCTCCGACCGCTTTTGGGGCGGGAGGGTCCTGGGAGATTCTCCAATCAATGCACGCGACAAAGTCATACCTCCTAGCCTATTCGGGTTGACCTCCAAAACAAACCCTCGAGTGCCCAAAGAGGACCCTCTCGGTTTTGGTTTGAGGGTGTCAGGGACCAAACCTCACCAAGTCCCCCAGGCTGCGTGTTCCATTCGTCGGCGAATAGGGGGTGATGTGGTAGAAGGCCCCGATGGTGTTGGCGTTGTATTCCAGATCCGGCCCCAGTGAATGAATGAACCAGAGGGCGGATCGTTCGTAGGCATCGGGCCCCCAGGGCGGGGTGGAGAGGGCGCTGAAATCCCTTTCAAAGTAGTTGTAGACCTTGCCTCCCCAGATACTGCCCACAGTTGAAAGCGGGAGGTCCTGGTCGAAAAAGGGGTCGGTCGGGATGAGGGTCATGTAGGCCACGGGGGTCGTCAATCGAACGAACCGCTGGATCACCTGAATGCGGGAACGTCTGCTCGGGTCGAGGATGTTCGATGCGGGTGGATATTGAAAATAATCGGATTTGTAGGCCTCGATGGCTGTCGCCAGACCGTGAAATTCGCCTTCGACACGAGTCACCCGCGCCCGCAGTTGCGCCTCGAGAAAGTTCGGCAATGCGATCGCGATCAAAATTAAGATGATGGCGATGACAATCAGCAGTTCGATGAGGGTGAAACCCTTTTTTGTTGGTTGCGGAATCATCGGACGGGTCTCCGGTACTGTCCTTCCTCTTGAAGAGTAGATAAAAAAATCGCTTGAAGCCGGACACCTAAATCTTTCTAGGGCCACCCCTAGTTGATATTACAGTTTGTTGCACCCTCGTCAACAAATATTCTCTACGAGTGGGTCAGAGGATTCATGTTTTGAAAGGAAAGAGATAGAAATGGTGGGCGGTCTGAGACTCGAACTCAGAACCAACGGCTTAAAAGGCCGCTGCTCTACCGATTGAGCTAACCGCCCACCCGAAATGAAGGCGCGAAGGATAGGTCACGGTATGGGGTAAGTCTACCCCAAAGTATGACTGGACTTGACCCAATTTACACCGATTCCCACCCCGCTGAGACTGTCCGATTGGTTGGATCACTGGCTGTGAACTTCGCTTTTCGACTCCCCATCTTTCAGGCGAAACGGCCCTGGCTTCCTGGAGGAACTAGGTGCTTTTGTTTGTTAGGTATTTGGGTCATAGATGACCCATATTGCTATTATTATTTTTCTGATATACTTTACTTTAAAGGCTTACTCAGGTGCGAGGAGGATCGGGTCGATAACTTATGGATGGGTTATTGAAGGATGTGAGAATGAGTGAAGAAACCAGGGTCCCTACCGAGCCGATCAAAGAATCTGTGCATCCAACCAACAGTTGGATCGCCTCCTATATTCTCATTCTAGTGGATCTGATCACCTTCATTTTGAGCTTTGTTTTCGCCTATTCGTTAATTCACGAAACATTTGGTCCCTCCGATATCAAGTGGTTGGCTGGGTTCGATTTTAACCCGAGTCCCTCAACCGGGCAGACCTTCGTTTGGAAGGGGATGCCGGCTCCCATGTGGAACGACTTTTATCCCTACGCATCCGCCATTCTGATCCCTCTTCCCATTATTCGTTTCCTGGTGATGAGCCGTCTCCAGCTTTATCGAATCCGAGGAGAGATTTCTTTATTGGAGGATGCCATCGAAACCTTCCGTGGAATCACCATCGGATCGATCCTCCTCATTGTGATCGCCTTTTCGCTGGGCGGAGGCCGTGGAGAGAGCCAACTCCTGACAAGCCGTCGAGTCTTCCCGATGGATTGGATGGTTTGTATGACTGCTTGTGTGGCTTCCCGCATTGTCTTCCGGACCGTTCAGAAACAAGCTCGTAAGGCGGGGCATAATCTCACACCCGTTATTTTGGTGGGCCGCGGCGAACAGGCGGATATGATCCGCGATGAGATTCGGAACAACCCGGTACTCGGATACCGGATCGTTGATATCCTGGACGCGGATGGCGGAGATCCCGATCTCGATGATCGGTTGTCGGGTCTTCCGCGAATGATTCAGGAGGCACGGGCCCATGAAGTCTTCTTCGCGACCACCAAGATCACGCAGAAAGAACTCTTCCCCATTGTCATGAACTCGGGATGGCATGTGAATTTCAAAGCGGTCCCGGATCTTCTGGGTCTGCGGCCGAAGAAGGTGGATATCACTCGGCTCAGCAATGTTCCTCTCCTCGAGATTTTTGTGGACCCTCTTCGTGGCGCGAATGGGACGATGAAGAGGTTGTTGGATATCGCGGTCGCGCTGCTTGCGTTGATCGTATTCGCCATCCCGATGTTGGTGATTGCGATCTGGATCAAGATCGATTCGCCGGGTCCGGCCATTTTTAAACAGACCCGAATGGGATTGGATTTTCGCCCCTTCCCTTTCTTTAAGTTCAGGTCGATGCGTACCGATGTGGACCACACGCGTCATGAAGAGTTCATGAAGCAGGTGATCCAATTCGGTGGGGGCGAAGTCGACGAGAAGACCGGCAAAAAGATATTCAAAGAAGCTGAGGATCCTCGAATCACCAAAATCGGGAAGTTCATCCGAAAATACAGCATCGACGAACTCCCTCAGATTTTCAATGTCCTTCGTGGCGAGATGAGCATCGTGGGGCCGCGCCCCCCGGTTCCCTATGAAGTGGCAATGTACCGTGAACAACACATGCCACGTCTCTCGGTGAATCCGGGAATTACAGGAGTCTGGCAGGTCAGTGGAAGAAACTCGATCAGTTTCGAAGAGATGGTCCTGCTCGACATCACCTACATGGAAAACTGGTCATTGCTGACCGATATCAAGATCATCCTCCAAACCATCCCAGTAGTGCTCTTTCCGAAGAACACTTTTTGAAGGGCGGTTGGTTCAGGCGTACTTGACCAACACTCGGTCGATCCCCTCGACCACAGGTCGGATGTCGGCTTCGCTGGTGAGCGGGAGACCGGACTTGTCCCAGGGCTGGATGTCGAGCCCCTTGGCTTTGAGATAAGCCAATCCTGGAATGCTGTTCCCGTAACCGGCGAAACAACTCAGCATCCGGAGAACATCGAACTGGATATCCCTTGCTTTCAGGTAATCTCCCTCAAGGAATGCATCGAGAATGGCTCGGATCGCCGAGGTGTAAACATTGCATCCTTGGCCGATGACCCCGAGAGATCCTGTCATCAACCACTGCAGGTAGCAGCCCTCATGACCTGAGACCAGGATGAAATGGCTGTCTTGAATTTCGAGTTCGACCTCCGATATCCAGGCCATATCCGCTGTCGATATTTTCGCGCCGGCTATGTTGGGGTGATGTTTGATACGAGCGGCGACCGAGGGGGTCAATTTGTAACCCTCGGGCATTCCAGGCGTGTTGTAAATGAAAATGGGACAATTCACTTCGTCGGCGATCTGGAGGTAATAACGGACCTGGAGGTCTTCGATGGTCTCGTCACCCTTAGGGGTAAGCGCCCAGGGGACGAGCAATACGATTCCGGTCGCTCCTTTTCCTTCCGCGAATTTAGAAAGTTCGAGAGTCTGGTCAATGAACTGGTTTTCATCGGGACGTTCTTCGATGTTTCCCGAGAACTCGCCAAAAGTTCCATAGAAAGCGTATTTCTTGTCTTCGAGATTCTCCTGCGTAATCTCGATGGCCGATTTGACCTCTTGGCAGGAGTATGTGTACATCTGCCCGGAGCCGCACCGAACGAATAAAGAAGTCACACTCTTGTCATTTCCAAGCCAGTGGATGTAGTTGGCCAGACCCTTCGGATCGAGGGACCCACCTTCGAGCGCGGGAGTAAAGACTGGAACAAAGACTCCAGTGGCATATTCGGGAATATCCCTCCCAGAGAGGGGGTGACTGATGGTTTTCATCGGAAAGAGTGCTCCTCGGAAAATTTAAAGAATGGGGCCAGGGTGAGACCATAGACCGATTCGGCTATTTCTAAACTAATACCGTTTCGATCACGCCTTGGGAAGGTCCCACGAATTCATCCCCGGGTGATACGAAAAGGGCGCCCCCGGGGGGACGCCCTTTGTAAACACTGTTATTTGGGGGTCTTCGACTCTACTGAGCAACCTTGAAGTCGGCTCGGCGATTCCAACGCCATGAGGACTCGTCGGCTCCCTGAACGGCGGGTTCATACTCACCATACGAGAAGACTTCGATCCTGCTCGGATCGATCCCCATGCTGATGAGGTATTCGCGTACAGACAGCGAACGGTTTTCGCCGAGCGCCAAGTTATACTGATCAGTCCCTCTCTCGTCGCAGTGACCTTCAACACGCACACGCAGTTGCGGGTTGCGCTGGAGGTACTGAGCATTCCGACTCAGAGTTCGCGAGGCATCTTCCTGGAGCTGGAAGCGATCGTAATCGAAGTACACGGTCTCGAGCGATGGGTCTTCGACCCATTCTCCAGTCGATCGATTGCCAAGAGGTATGTCCCCGGTCGATTCGAACGAATCAAAATTGTCCATGGGGACCGCAGACGAATCGGCGAAGGTACCAGGGTCATAGTTCAGGCTTTCCGAAATAGTGGATTCCTCCATGGGAGGTTCCAGTTCATCAAGCGGAGGCGGCTGAGCCACTCGTGGTGAACAGGCGGTCAGAACGGCCGCGCAAAGCAATATGAGCGAAAGTTGAAGTTTTTTCATTGTTTTATTCCGTCCCTCTTTATTATACCGGTAACTGCAGTTCCCCTCAGTCCCGGAGTTTATCATTTTTTTTAGGATTATCCTAACTGGACCGTCCTATCTTACTCCAATATTAAGAATTCCGCACGACGGTTCTTGGACCAGGCGGATTCGCCTTCTCCCGGTACCGCAGGCTCGTATTCGCCTTTGCTGACTGTGTCGATATCGCTGGGTGACACACCTCGCGCTGACAACCATTCTCGAACCGCATCGGCGCGATGATCTCCCAGGGCGAGGTTATATTCCTCAGTGCCCCGTTCATCGCAGTGACCTTCGATACGAATCTTCGAACCTGGGTTCTGTTGGACCCAAGCGAGGTTTCGTTCGAGAGTCATAATCTCATTCTGTTTCAGGTTCGAACGATCATAGTCAAAATAGATCGTGTCGAGCATGTATTTCGGTTCGCCCGAAAGCCGGGTTTTGGACCCGCTACCATCCCCGAAACCGTACCCATTATCGGAGCCCACGCCGGAACCATTACCCGATCCATTGGCTCCCCAACCGGCCCCAGAACCTCCGGCGCCAGACCCGGCCCCTGCCATAGCGAGCGGACCGCAGTTGGACTTCGAAGGCCGGAGATACCATCCACATCCGACCAATTGTGTGGCAAGCATGATGCTCACCACTCCAAACCATAATCTCTGTTTTCCTAATTTGTTTTTTTCCATTTGAATACTCCCCCCAATAACAAGCGTTTCCCCTTTTATTTTAACCGATCCCAAAACCGGCTTAGTTAGCGCTGCTCAGATAATTCGAATCCGCATAACCCCAGTCGGAACCAGCGGAATCGGTCGCGTTCGCCTGATTGGAAACACTGTTTCCAAACGGGTGACACGGATTGTATTTCTGACATGGATCGCAGCAGTTCGACTTGGACTTGCAGGTAGGGTAGATCCCCATTTCCAGTCCCGTGTTCGGCCATGAGCACGATCCACACCGCTGACGGCATTGGTTGCAACAGCCAGTCAGCATCACAAAAGTCCCAGCCAATAGTAAAATTCCCAGTTTTCTCAATCCCAACCTATTCAACCTTAACATGTTTGTCCCCCTAATTTAACTCCAATTCTAGTATATCGTGCGTAACTCTAACACTAACAGATATTATCGTCAAGTTCTTTTTGAAACTTATTTTTTTGTTATCAAGATTTCAGGGCCCCCAGGCGGGAGATTCGTTTTCACCGGGTAGTCTCCTGGAGTCGGTCAGGCGTCTTTTGTCTGTCCCATCGGCATCCATGACCATAATCTGGTTTCGATGGCTGAAGACGATGTGTCTGCCATCAGGGGCCCAGGAAGGGTGTTCACATCCACCCCCCAGGTCGGCGGTCAGGTTAACCGCATTCCCTCCCTCTATATCAGAAATCCAGACATCAAACCCTCTTCCACCCCGATTGGAGGTGAAAACCACCCGGTCGCCGCGTCGGCTGACATCGGGATCGTCGTTATGCCCCTTTCGGGTCAACGCCCGGGGTGAACCGCCATTCGGAGAGGCTTTCATTATTTGGGGCGCACCGAATCTGTCTGATATGAAAAGGATTTGAGATCCATCGGGTGTCCATGTAGGAGACGTTTCGACCGCTTTCGATTGAGTCACTCTAATCGGATTGGAGCCATTGCTGCCGATCCGGTAGATCTCAGGATTCCCATCGCGGGAAAGGGTGACAGCCAACTGATTCCCATCGGGGCTCCAAGAGGGTGCGGCATTCATTCCCGGAAAAGCGGCGAGCACGCCGATGGTCCCAGTATCGAGGTTGTAGGCATAGACATCGGCGTTCCCCGTTCGATAAGTGGTGTAGGCAAGCATCCGGCCATTCGGGGCCCATGCCGGAGCGATTGCCAGATTTCGATCCTGTGTGATCTGACGGACATTTCGTCCGTCATAGTCCATGATGTAGATCTCCCGGACCTGTTTCCTCTTGCCCGATTGATTCGTTTTCCATTGGGCGTTCACAAATGCGATATAGGAGTGTGCGCATCCGGGCAGACCCGCGTCGTCGTATTTGAGGACCAGCGCATCGACAAAGTTATGCACAGCACGACGCACTTCTCGGATTTTCTTGTCTCTTGAATCATAGGCGAGTTGAAATTCAAGAGCGACCAGCGATTCCTCACCATACACATCATCGCCCCAGAAACGGATGAGCCCCTTATCTCCGTAATCTTCGAATTCCGCCTTGACCAGGATGTCCGCTTCGAGACCCTGCCAGGCGCGGTAGTCGATGGCGCGGAGTTGACGGTCTTTGGAGTGCTGGCTGGCCATGGCTGGACTGTTGGGAATGGCCTTAAAATAGTCCGAGAAATCGAGATCGTACGCCATGGTTTTTTGGTACTCGACCTGCACCTGAGGGTCGCTCCCTTTGGAGATATCCAATTCAGCAATGGCCACATTTTTCCGGTTCTGATAACCACCAGCGGTGACTGTCAATTTCTCTTGCGCCCAACTGGTCTGACAAACCACGAAAGCAAGGACCACCCCTAAGAAGAGAGGGTTCACGCCTTCTTTATGCTTTGATAAAAGTCTCATTTCGACTTTCCTTTCTTCGATCCATCTCATTGCCCGCCTCCCACGCCAGTGACGAATTCACAGGCAATGTCCAGAGATTCGGTTCCACCCGGAAGCGGCTTAAACTGCTTGGTGGTGATCACCGCTTTCTTCGCGGCCACATCCACCGCCCTCGAACCCGATCCCTTGTATATGTCGACCGAGGTAATGCGACCCTCTTTGGTCACGGTAAACGATACGACGGTCACCAGTTTTTCCTCCGAGGATTTGGCGGGTGGAAAGAAGTTTTTCTGTAGCGCCGCCTGAAGCCCCGCCAGGTATGCCTGATCTCCGAAGGCCTGTGAAGTTTTCATACCTCCCCCGGTGGTGTGGGAAAATTCTTCGCTGGAAGCAGAGGCGTTGTCGTCCGTTTCCGGCTTCGAGGCGGGAGTCTCTGTCGGAACTAAATTGGTCAGCATCTCTTTCAGTTTTTCTTTCTTCTTGTCCGGAGTCGGAGTCGCTGTCGGTTTGGCGGTATCGGTCGGTTTCGGAGTATCCGTCGGTTTGGGTGTATCGGTTTCGGTGGGCTTTGGCGTATCGGTCGGTTTTTCCTTGGTATGCGTAGGCGTGGGTGTATCGGTGGCCTTTTCGGTCGGGGTCGGGGTATCGGTCGGTTTTTTGGTTTTGGTCGGGGTCGGAGTCGGCGTTGGCGTAGGTCGATCTTTGCCAGCCATCGCCTTGGCTTTGGTCATGTCGGGTGTGGGCACCGGCGTGGGCGTGTTCTCCTCCTCCAAGGTGGGCGGGGGCTTGACCGGAACGATCCCGATCTTGGGCGGCGGTGGACTCACAGCTACGACGGTCGCCACTAGCATCAGTGCCAGAATCGCCAGGTGCAACATAGCTGAAAAAGTGATGTATCGTCCCATTCTTAGTTATACGATTCCACAAAGGCCATTTGCTATATAACGGATAGGGTGAGGGTTGGGTTAGCATCCTTGTTCCCTCTCCACCTTAGTACTCGATCTCCTCGGCGATCAGTTCGGCGTTGATCTCTTCGAATCCCGCCTCTCGAATGTACCCATACAACCCGGCCACATCCCCCCACTGAAGGTTCTTATCGGCCCGTACCTGGACAGGGACATCGCCCAAAGATTCCTTCATTTCCTTAAGCAGAGTCACCAACCCCTCTCCCATGACCGCCTCGGTATCCTTGTTGATTCTGAGGATCATCTGCTTGTCGATCTCCACCAGGATGGCTTCTTCCTCGGCATCAATATTTTCGACCACCTTCGATTCGGCCAGTTCAATCTCAAGCCCCTGGGTCAGAAGGGGTGCAACGATCATGAAAACGATTAGCAGAGTCATGGTCACATCGATCAGGTTGGTGATATTGATGTCCGCTTGAGGCCGAATTCGTCGCCGAGGCATCCTTCTCATCAGCGTGATTCTCCGTTCGGTCGAGTTTGTCTGATCTGGTGACGCACAAGAATGTTGGTGATCTGTCCAGCCAAGTTCTCGAGAGAAGACATCATTCGGTTGAGCCGGACAAGAAACAGGTTATAGGCGGCCGCAGCTGGAATCGCCGCGATCAACCCAAAGATGGTGGTAATGAGAGCGGCGGAAATTCCGGGCGCGATTTCGCCGATAGAAGGAGCGGAAGTCCGGTCGATTGACTGAAAAACCTCAAGAATTCCCCACACGGTTCCAAGCAGCCCGAGCAGTGGGCAGGTGGACGCAGTCATGATGAGGAGAGAGAGACCTTTCTCCAGATGTGTCTCGGTTTCATTGATGGTTCGTTCGGAAGCACGCTCGACCCCGGCAACCACTTCTCCACGGATCACCGCGACGTTTGCTTCGCGGGGTGCCAACAAGTGGATTTCGCGATAGCACGATTGGAAAAGGGTTGCAGCGGGATTCAATTTCCAAGCCACCGTTTGTTCGTGGAGTGCATCAAGATTCCCGCCCAGA
>JAJDBZ010000318.1 GCA_029261095.1 Candidatus Omnitrophota bacterium
CCGAATCCAGGACCCGTCCCCCAAGCCACGCGGGGCAAGCCTATGAAGCGGACAGGGAACTGCTTGGATCCTGGATCGATCATCTGTTGAGCGCGTCTGCTGTCCTGGAGAAAAGAGAGAAGGACCCGGCGCTTCTTGTCGCCCCTCACATCGATTTCCGTGTCAATACTCACACCTATGCCAGCGCCTATTCTACGATTCAAGGGTGCGAGTACGACCGTGTCCTGCTCATGGGAACTGGTCATTCGATTTTTGAAGGAATTTATTCGCCTTCATCGAAAGACTTCAACACTCCATTGGGAGAGACACCGACCGATCGAGATTCGGTGGAAAAACTTCTTTCGATCGATCACGGGGTAGTCGGGCCTCACGATTTCCCGCACAAGACCGAGCACGCGCTCGAATTTCAACTCATCTTCATTCAACACCTACTCGGTTGCGAAAACTTTGAACTCGTTCCCATCCTATGCGGCTCGATCCACCCCTGGCTGAAAACCCACAGTCGTCTGGGAGAGGTGGAGGAGATCAAACCCTTCATCGAGACGCTCAGAGGTATTATTAAAGAGCCGGGAAGGAAGACTCTTGTCGTGGCGGGAGTCGATTTCTCCCATGTCGGCCTGCGTTTCTCGCATCCGGTTCCAGCCTCTCAGATGCTTGAGGAGACTCGTTCCCATGACCGAAAACTCATCGACGCTTTCAATGGCTGGGAGACAGAGGGGTTTTGGGAGGCTGAAGCCTCGACTGAGGGTAAGTTTAATGTTTGTGGATTCTCGACTCTCTCAACCCTTCTGGAAGCGATGGACCCGGTCGAGAACAAGTGTCTCGCCTACGATGTCTGGGATGATAGCCCGACCGGATCCGCGGTCACCTTCGCGGCGATCGCGGGATAATCAACCATGAGATTCTTTGTCCTCTTTTTCATCATCCTCCTCTCCCCGTGTGGTGCTGCCGAAAAACCGCACATCGTGATCTTATTGGCCGACGATCTCGGTTGGGGGGATGTCGGATTTCATGGGAGCCGTATCCCGACCCCCGCTCTGGATTCACTCGCCAGGCAAGGGACGGAGTTGACTCAGTTCTATGTCTATCCTGCTTGTTCGCCGACTCGCGCGGCGCTCATGACGGGGCGTTACCCCATGAGGTACGGACTTCAGCATGGAGTGGTTCGGCCTTGGGCCGATTATGGCCTCCCGCTGGAGGAACGTCTCCTGCCAGAGATGTTAAAGGAAGCCGGGTATCGGACTCACATGGTGGGTAAGTGGCATCTCGGTCAGATTCAACCCGAGTATTTGCCGACTCGGAGAGGGTTCGATCATCATTACGGTCATTATCTGGGAATGATCGATTATTTCACACACCGCAGAGAAGGCGGTCTGGATTGGCACCGTGACGAAGAGCCTGACATGGGATCGGGTTACACAACGGATCTCATCGGAGACGAGGCGGTCCGGGTCATCGAAGACCACGAGCAGGGCCGCTCCTTGTTTCTGTATGTTCCGTTCAACGCTCCGCATCTCCCATTGCAGGCGCCGCCCGAATGGATCGATAGGTTTTCGGATATCGAAGATGAAAAGAAGCGGGTTTATCATGCGATGGTGGCTTCTCTCGATCACCAGATCGGCCGGATCGAGAAGGCACTAAAGGAGAGGGGGATCTGGGAGGAGACACTACTCTTATTCACCAGCGATAATGGCGGCGTTCCGAGAGCCGGATCGGAGATGGGGGGCCTTCGGGGCCAGAAAGGGACCTTGTACGAGGGAGGAATCAGGGTGCCAACCCTTTTGGTCTGGCCGGGGACCCTCGGAGAGGGCATGAAAAACGATGGCCTGTTTCATGTGACCGATATCCTTCCGACGTTGTCCCAAATCGTCGAGGGACAGGTGGAGGGTGGTCTCCCGCTGGATGGGATGGACCAGTCGGAGAGCCTCATTAGATTAGGGCCTTCCCCCCGAAGGAAAATCCTTCACAATATCAACTCAACGCGTGGAGCCCTCAGAAGCGGTGAATGGAAACTGGTGGTCCGGTTCGATTCCGAGGCTGAGATCGTGAGCACTGAGTTGTTCCATGTCGCGGTAGACCCCAACGAGGAGAACGATCTCTCCGAAGGGCGACCCGAGAAGTTGGCCGAGATGATCGGATCTCTTCTGGAGTATCGACAGGAAGCGGTAACGGAAGAAAACGGCATGACTCGATTGCCGGAAGATTTTGAAATACCGAAAGTGTGGGGTGCAGTCGATGATTCTTAGGAAACTTTGTGTATCAATCCTTTGTGTTGCCTTTGGTCTGAACGCCGGATGGGCGGGGCCGAACTGGGCGCAGTGGCGAGGGCCGCGTCTGAACGGGTCGACAAAGGCCAGTAACCTCCCGACCAACTGGTCGAAAGAGGAGAATGTGAAATGGGCGACGCCTCTACCTGGGGCTAGCGGTGCGACTCCCATCATTTGGGAAGATCGGGTGTTTGTCACTTCGCTCGACAACCGGACCTTCGACCTTGATGCGTTTTGCATCGACCGAAACAGCGGCGAGATCCTTTGGAAGAAAAACCTGGGCATCGGGTTTTCCGACGAGGGACGCGGAAAGAACCTGGCAACGCCAACGCCTGTAACGGATGGAGAAAAGGTCATCTTCTCGTTTGGGACCGGGGATATCGCTGCGCTGGATTTCGATGGCAATGTCCTGTGGAAGAAAAACCACCAAAAGGACTATGAACGGTTTCAGTATAACTTCGGATATCATGCCAGCCCGCTTCTTCACAAAGGGAAACTTTATATCCAGGTCTTGCAACGTGACCGTGGAAATCCAGGCCCCACAAAGGAAGATCGTCACCCCGAATCGTCCTATATCCTTTGCATGGATCCGACAACTGGCGCCTATCTCTGGAAACATAATCGACCCTCTGAAGCCTGGGATGAGTCGAGGGAGTCCTATTCCACCCCGATGCCCTTCATGCATGATGGCCGCGAAGAGATTCTCATTTTCGGCGGAGATTGTATGTCCGGACACGATCCTGAGACCGGAAAGGAATTCTGGCGCTGGGGGTCCTGGAACCCTGACCACGTGGGACATTGGAGAGTGGTTCCCTCCCCTGTTTCTTATGGTGGCCTGATTTACGCATGCGCCCCCAAACAAGAACCGCTCTTCGCGATCAAGGCGGGCGGGAACGGCAAGTTGAGCGACGATTGGATCGAATGGCAACTCGATGAAAAAACCACCGATGTCGCTGTTCCTCTCATTTACAAAGAAAAGATGTATGTCCTGGATGGAGATGGAAGATTTGTCACCAAACTCGACCCCAAAACAGGGGAAGTTCATTGGCGTGGGCGGATCGGGGGAAAAGCGGTCTATCGAGCCTCGCCGACCGGAGCCGACGACAAGATCTACATGATCAACGAACAGGGGCATGTGGTCGTTCTTGGGACTGGCGACGAATTTGAAGTCATTAACGAAATCGAGATGGGTGAAGGATTGTGTCGTTCCACCATCTCCGCGACTGATAGACAACTTTTTATACGGACGGCAGAGCACCTATATTGTATTGGGGAGTGAAGTGGGGGGGGATCGTAAATTGAAGTTCCGCGACAGACCGAATACTCTGTCCCAATTACTCTAAGAAGACGGCGCTACGAGTCCGACCCTGTGGGGTTCTAATATGGAATGTTAATCGGAAAGATTCACTTCCTTTTCTGGCTCATCATTCTTCCTTTGGCCATAGAGGCCGGGTCAGGCGATCTCTCATCCCCGAGCCAGAATTCGAAAAGGCAACCCCCCGATACTCAGGAATCGCTCGACGATGCGAGTCGGCTCAACCGGACCGCTGTTCGAGAAGTCATTGAAGTTCCCTCAGATCCTCTCTTAGCTGAAGGTCAAATCCGCTCTCTCCTTCATTCAGCTTCTGAACATCATCTCAAAATATCAATCGGTGGAGCCCGTCACTCGATGGGAGGGCATACACTTTACCCAGGCGGGATCTATCTAGATATGACTCCATTCAATCGGATGGAACTGGACGAGAAGTCCTCAATCCTCCACGTCGGATCGGGAGCGCGTTGGGACCAAATCATCCCATATCTGGATGAGCGGGGATTCTCACCGGCAGTGATGCAATCGAACAACTCGTTCAGCGTCGGAGGATCCATCAGTGTTAACTGTCATGGTTGGCAACATGGAAAACCTCCGATCGCATCCACTGTGGCCTCATTCCGATTGATGAAGAGTGATGGTTCCGTGGTCACTTGTGATCGATCGTTGAATGAAGAACTCTTTTCCCTGCTCCTGGGTGGATATGGCCTCTTCGGGGTAATCCTTGAGGTTGATCTCAGAGTGGTTCGGAACAAGCGATATCGATTGATGAAACACCTTCTCCACCCCTCGCAGTATCCCGAAAAATTCGAGGCGGTAGTCGCATCGAATGAAGAAGTCGAGATGGCATACGCCAGGTTGAGTGTCGATCCAAGAACTTTTCTGGAAGAGATGGTTCTAAATGTCTATGACCCGGATTCGGCAGGGGATGGAAGAATTCCGGATTTGAAAGAACCCGGACTCCAAAAGATCCGTCGCTCAATCTTCAGGAAATCGGTGGGAAGCGACTGGGGTAAGAAGTTCCGTTGGAGTGCGGAAACGAAACTTGAGCCTCTCCTCTCCAAAGATTTTGTTTCCAGAAACCAACTCTTGAATGAGGGAGTCGAGGTCTTCGAGAACCGGTCGGAGAAATCCACGGACATCCTCCACGAATACTTTGTCCCCCGGGATCGGTTCCCAGAGTTCGTCAAATCTCTTCGAAGGTTGGTGCGAAAACGCAAGATGGACCTTCTCAATGTTACCGTTCGCGATTTGGAACCGGACGAAGACACATTTTTAAGGTATGCCGATCAACCGATGTTCGCTCTCGTCCTCTTGTTCAATCAACCCTTTGGAATCAATCAGGAACGCACGATGGAAGTCTTTACTCAGGAGCTGATCGAGGCAGCCTTAAAAGTGGGTGGGCGGTATTACCTGCCCTACCGTCTCCACGCCTCACCCGAACAATTTCACAGAGCCTATCCGATGGGGAAAAAGTTTTTTGCTCTGAAGAGACAATACGATCCTCAGGAAATCTTTCAGAATCACTTCTATATCAAATACAGCAATCCCCA
>JAJDBZ010000319.1 GCA_029261095.1 Candidatus Omnitrophota bacterium
GAGCTTCGTCATCAACCACGAGGATGCGTGGGAGTTCCAAGACCGGTTCAAGGACGTGGGAAGGAGCCGTATCTATAGCAAACATTTGAAAAGCCTTGAAGATCAATAATATGCGCTAAAAGATTAAAAGTCAACTACTACTGGAGCCCTTCAAGAAAATTTTTGAGGCCAGTTTTTGCATCCTGGCCACCATTGGGGATTTGATCGAAGGGTAAGAAACCCAGGAGAAACTCGCATTTGGAGACCGTCTTCTCTGTAGTGGGATCCAGGGCTGTACATTCGAACTGGGCACCCGATTCGCTGATATGGGTCTGTGTGGGATCGATGCGGAGGGCTCTGTTCACGGGACAAGGCGCGAAGAACTGGGCACGGTTCACCTTGGCCAAGACAGGAAGTGAATGAAACTGGGGATCGTCGAGAAAAAGGGACAATCCAGCGGATTGGGCACATCCCTCGATAAGGAGTCCTTCAGGAACCACATCAATTCCCTCCGGGTATCCTATTTGCTGGAGGATTTCTTGTCTGTACAAGACCTCGAAGATTGGGCCACTTTCGCCGGTATCCAGCCCAACAACAAAAGACCAAGTGAGTTCGTTCATAGGAATGAACGATATAGGATTCGGCATCGGTTTTCAGCTTCACCCAACTCATACGTGACCCCATTGGCTCGTACATTCCTCAGCCCAACACCAGATAAACCGACCCCTTCCGATTGAAGCCCCCTACTCCTCCAACAACTTGATCTCCACCTTCCTAAACTCGATCGGGTGGCTTTCCGACTGGAGGGAGATGGTTCCTTTTTCGAGCATCAGGTTTCCATCTTTGATCAGTTTTTTGGCGTCCTTGTCACGCTCGTCGAGCTGTGATTTCTCATATTCGATGACTACCTCGCCATCGATGATGTGATGGATGACTCCGTTGCCGTGGACTTCGAGTTCGACTGTCACCCATTGATCGCCATGGTAGGTTTTTGAGGTCGAGTTCACACAGTGCGGTTTGAAGAGTTCGCCTTTCATGACGACATTCGTTCCGGGTGTGCAGAGGTTGGCGGTGGTGCGCTCACCCTCGTCTTCTCCTTTGCCTCCGAGAAACTGGGCCTCGATCGATACCGGAAAGTTCTGGTCGACCCCCATCGTTTCCGGCGGTTGCCCATGGAGCATAACCCCACTGTTTCGGAAGGCCCAACCGGGGCCGCCCGGCGCCTGATCCCCCACAAAGCGATATTCGATACGAAGGATATAATTTGAGAACTCTTCCGCATAAAAGAGGTGGCCGAAGGTCTCATCGAACTCTTCGTACTCATCGTAGGAGACCTTAATCACCCCATCCTCGACCCGAAAAGTGTTTCCAAAATTATCGCCGAGCTCATAACCCTTTATCTTTGGCGTCCACCCCTCAAGATCTTTTCCATTGAAGAGCTGTATCCATTCACTGTCTTCAGTCGCTTCTTCGCAATGCGATGGTTGCGCCATTGCGAGGAAGCCCAGTAGAAAGGCTATGGCGATCCGGAGATACGGCGGAAATTTTTTGCAAACGGATTGGTTCTCTTGAGACATGGCTTCCTCCATCAAGACACTGTTCAGTCAAACTACCGGAATTTTCGGTGAATAGAAAGAGGCTCTCCGGTAACCGGGTCCGCGAAATCAATGAGAATCCTGTCTAGCCAGTCCAAGATGGAACGGTTACTCTCGGTTTGGAATGAAGCCGAACCATATTTTGGAGTGTCGGCGTCGTGTTGTCCATCTTTGCTTGACCACCCTTGCCCAAAAAAATCCTCATAGAGAGGCTCACGGAAGACGGTATTTCGATGAAACGAGTCACCTACATCAGCCGATTCGCCAAGCAACTCTCGGGAGAAGAGATTAACGAAATTGGAAGGGTTTCCCAGAAGAACAATTCTCGCGATGAAATTACAGGCGTCCTAATCTCCACAGCGGATATTTTTTACCAGGAGATCGAGGGAGAAGAGGAGAGCATCGACACACTTTTTGAGAAGATCAAAAGGGATACACGCCACAAAGATGTCCTTTGTCTTAAGACCGAGAAGAACATCGAACAACGGCGATATCCAAAATGGTCCATGAAGACGGTCAACATTGATGCGGAATCCAACATCTTGATGCATCCCATCCGCAATCTCTTTCAGGTGCTTGCCGATTCTTATGGGGTGATCGAAAAATACACTCAGCCGACAGTCTTGAAATTCGTCACAAACGGAATCAATCCGCTCAACATCCCGTCGCGAGAGACAAAGAAAATCATCCTTTTTTGCGACATCATGGCGTTCTCTTACTTCAGTTCCATCCTCAACGTACAAGAAGTCGTTTCGATGACCAACACTTATTTGACCGCATGCACTCAAGTCCTCGATCGGTCAGGGGGAGAGGTGACCAAGTATATGGGCGACTGTGTTATGGCATACTTCGATATTGAGCAGGCGGATGAGGCGATTCGAGCCGGGCTCGACATGCTTTCAGGTCTTGAGCGAATGCGGGAGGAGGTTCCCAAAGACAGTCCCTTGAGGTTTCTGCATACCGGAATTGGGATTTCATCCGGATCGGTGATCGAAGGCAACATCGGATCGGCTACAAAATTGGATTACACCATCCTCGGCGATGCCGTTAACCAAGCCGCCTCTCTCGAATCATTAACTCGATGTCTGCCAAGGGCGTTGGCGATTTCACAGGGCGTTCGAGACCTATCGCATGGAGAATGGCCTTTCATTCAATTGGGGGAATATGAGCTGAAAGGCGGCCATGATCCCGTTCCGGTCTATTCGGTCGATCTCCTCATTACAGAGAAACCAACGAACCCACTCGAAATCATTGATGAAATTAGTCGGACTCTGGAGGGCACGAGACTGCCAGGATAGTAGACCGACGGACTACAAATGAAAGTGGAGATCACTTACCACGCACACAAACCGGTTCGTTCTTGCAGCCAATACTTCGTATAACGATACCATGAATCATCGTCCAACTCATCGTAGTCGAGTGTATAAACTCCATCCGAATTCTTCCAAATCCGATTGTAATACTCGTCGATCTCCTTAATGAGATCGGATTGCCGGGAGGCCACCACTCTAATGTCGGCCTCCAGGTTGTAATCGCCGATATTCCTCCGAGTCAGGTTCGCTGAACCTAAGAAGACAACTGAGCCTCCATTCTTCAGGGACAGGATCACCATCTTCGAATGAAACTCTTCCCCATGAGTGTGATACCAACGAATTTGGATCTTGCCATCGCTCCGGTCGTGCAGTTCGGACATCACAGGTCGGTTCGGAACCCCCTCCGAATCCTGACCGAAAAGATACTTGCTCGGGTCGACAATCACTCGGATCGCCACCCCTCTTTCAGAGGCTTCAACCAACGCTTCCACGAGATTTCTCTCGGTCAGGAGAAACATGGCAACCGATATCGCATCGCCCTTCCCCGAGTGTTCGATCTCACGAGTCATGGACTTTCTGATTTTTCCTTCAGTGACGAATTGGATGGAGACCGGTTCTGAGGCACTTTCAACGAGATCCCCGCTCACATCGGGAAACTCATGTTCCACGAAATCCTCATCCGAATAGGCCGCGATCGCTTTCTCGGATTGATAGATATCATGATGGATTCCGTGCGAAGTTTCCTCAACGAAAAGTGCGACGTTGGAGTATTTGCTCCCATAGGCGCTGGGATTGGCCGAGGTCACGAGCGATTGGACTTTGTCTCCGCAATCCGCCACGATAATCTTTCGATGATTGGCTTTACAGTTCAGGGCTTTGAATAGAGATCGTGGCGAACAGCCGACGCCATCGATCTCGATCAACCCTGAGTGGGAATAATCCTTGGGCAACCCGAAAACTTGAAAGAAAATTCTCCAAATCCCGGAATAGAGAAAGTTGCTATCCCTGAGTCGATCCATATCGGAGAATGCCACATGAAAACCCGCATCCTCCAACCGGCCGAGCGGCTCATTCTCGATTGATCCATAAAGCGTGTTGTACATGTCGGTCATGATCTGGAATTTCGTGGCGGGAGATTGATTCTTTTTTTCGATTAACCTGTCGACCAATTCAGTGGAAAGGTCCCTGAAAGCATCCTCATCGGTATCGAAGAGGAACATATCGAGGAGGATGTACTCCTCGGCGTCATCGATCATCGCGAGAATTCGATCGAAGATCTCTTGCTCGACAACGACTTCACCGTTCTCGTTCTCATAAGTGAGATCATAAAGGAACTCGATGGACTGATCGCTGACTGAATGGATCTTCCCCTCCATGCTGATTCCATCGGGGAGCTGTTTGAAAGAGTGGTAAGACATGGTCAGGAGGTAGAGGACCACTAAGACCAGAAAACCTCTCCAGGTCCATATTTTCCAACGCCTCTTGGATTTTGCCGCCCCAGCGTGATCGTCGCGATCGTCTAAAGCATTTTCCATTTTCACACGTCCATGGTTAAAGATCATTAGAAACCCGGGACTCCGAGAGGGAGTGTAACCCGAGGACCAGCGTCTTCCAGATGATTAAACGAGAGGAGCGACTCGGAAGACTCGGTTCGTATGAGAAACTTTCAGGCAAAAACTAATTCGAGAGACTCATCTTTGGAGGAAGGGGTTTCACCGCGGCTTTCGAACGGGTCTCCTGAAGGGCGACACTTCCTCGACGGTTTTCCAAGATGTCCATCGAAAGCGCGATGACCTCTTCGGCTTCCTTGGGGGTCATCGTCCCGATCGCGACCATGTCCTGATCACGGATGGTGTTCCAGACAAACGTGAGTCCCTGCAGCGGTCTGATCTGACCAGCCGCAAGCGGTTTGATAGAAAGCACCGGTTTTTGGGCCTCGGAAATGATCTTCGCGGTCCAGTCCACTTCGAGCGACATCAAGAATCCAGCAGAATTGAAAATGGAGATATACGTTTCCACATCCAGGCCCGACTCATCCGCGTAAACGATAGCCTCCGGAAGGTGGGTGCTCAATCCCGGGAGCATTCCCCTCTCACGAATCTCGGCACAGATCGTATCCATCTGACGGATCTCACGGCTACAGCGATCCACCATCGCGTCGGTGGTGTTGGTGTGAGGCATGAGGATATGGGTTCCCACGTTTTGTTCGATATCGAGGATCCGCTTGACCTCATCCATGTCGAAACCAGTCGTTGGGGTGTCCGGTGTGATCGGGAAGGTTGGAGTGGAGATGATCTTGGCTCCGACCCCTGTCGCGTCTTCGGCTCTTTTAATCGCGCCGATAAGATCAATCGCATCGGGGGCGATGCTGCCCTGGAAAGGACCGATCACCGTATCGACCCCGGCCCGAAAAAAGACTTCCAGGATCTCGGTTATCTTTTTGGAATCGGAAAAGCGTTCTTTGATAAAAGTGTCTTTGGCGAGAGTGCAGTGGCTGTAACCCAGGAACCAGTTGGTTCCTATAACCATTCTGGAAACCGACAACCCACCGACTGTAGTTCTTGGAAACCCGCTCATTTTCTGACTCCGATTTTCAGCATTCTGACTCATTCTCAATAGAGACTCAACCGATCCTAGTTTGCGAGGACGAGTCGATTTCAAATGAAAGGTGGTACCGAGTGTACCTGTAATCCCCCTCGCGGACGAGCGCTCCCATACGGACTAGTCCCGAAAGGTCACGAGTCGCGGTTGCCCGCGAAGCACCTGTGAGCTTCATAGAGTTCTCCGCGCTTACCCCCCCTGTAAACCCTAGAGGGCCTTCTTGAAACATCCTCAGGAGGATCTTCTCCTGGCGGGGGTTTATCTTCCCACGGAGGCGATCCAGTAGTTTTGTCTTCTGAATATAAAACTCCACCCAGCTCCTGGTGTGCGCAATCGAGGCCAATACGGTATTCCCGAACCAAACAAGATACTCCGTGATTTCCAACGAATGATTAGTCCCCTTCAATTGTTGGTAAAATTGTTTGCGGTTTTTGGCGATGGTGGTGGAGAGAGCGGCAAGAGTAGGCCTTCCCATACCTTGAGCCAAGGCTTTCTCGGCGATCGCCCGACCGATGCGACCATTTCCATCCTCGAATGGATGGATCGATACAAAACGAAGATGCGCGATCCCCGTTCGCTCCAAAGAATTTAACGACCGAGCCGCCTTTGGCCCAGAATCGTTGAACCATTTTAGAAAGGAGTTCATCTCCGTTTCGATCCTTTCGGATGGAGGAGCGACATAATGGACTTTTGGCTTGTCGATTGCACCGGTGACAATTTCCATCGCATCTTCATGAGTCCGGTAACGACCCACATCCATCAGATCGTGTCGCCCGCGCATGATCATCTTGTGCCATGCGGTCAGAGTCTTTTTCGTCAAGGGTTTCTGCCACGTTTGATAGAGGTCGGTCACCATCTGGGCCATTCCTTCTTCGGCCGGTCGAACTCGGCGACGATCCGATTGGAGTCCAAACTGTTCTCGGATCGAGGATTGAAGGCTTTCCCTTTCCAGTATCTCCCCTTCGATAGCGGAAGTCTCAAGAGCCTCGTTACCAAGAATCGCGATTTTGAGACTCTCTTTTTCATCCTCACTCAGATGGAAGACCGCACCAACTAGGATCCCCGAATCATGGAGAAAGCGGGCTTCCAACTCCTGAATCTCTCTCTTTTCCCAACGGAAGTGCGGCCATTCGGCCAGTCGCCAGTTCCAGGTCATGATTAATGGGGATCTTTCCTATTAATCACATTACCTCAAATATTGAGTAATAGAAGTGGGGCGCCCCCAGTCATTCCTTCTTGAGGTTCCCGTTTTCCCAGAATCGCAAGAAGTCAAACAGCAGATCGCTCGTAGAAGACTCCTCCCTCACATCCTGAAGCCAAAGCATCAGATCCCGCGCATCGATCTTCCCATCACCACTCGGCGGCGGAAAGAGGTCGAAGTCCGCGAAGCCGCCCGGGGTGGGAGTCTCGGTTGGAGTGGGTGAGGGTCCCTCCGTAAAAGTCTCCGTGGGGGGCGGCGATGGACCGTCGGTGGGTGTATTGGTCGGAGTCAGGGTCGGCCCACCCGGTGTAGTGGTCGGTGTTAAGGTCGGCCCTCCCGGGGTGATCGTATCAGTTGGAGTGGGTGATGGACCTTCAGTAGGCGTATCGGTTGGCGTCAATGTGGGCCCGCCTGGAGTGATGGTGTCGGTTGGTGTAGGGGAGGGTCCATCGGTGGGTGTGTCCGTCGGTGTTTCTGTTGGCGTCAATGTTGGACCACCGGGAGTAATCGTCTCCGTCGGAGTTGGTGATGGTCCATCCGTAGGTGTCTCCGTCGGAGTTGGCGACGGTCCATCCGTAGGTGTATCGGTCGGAGTCGGAGTCGGTCCATCCGTCGGTGTATCGGTTGGGGTTGGAGAGGGCCCATCGGTTGGGGTGTCAGTCGCTGTCGGGGTCGGCCCATCGGTGGGTGTGTCGGTCGGAGTTGGAGAAGGTCCATCGGTTGGCGTATCCGTGGGAGTCGCGGTCGGTCCATCCGTCGGGGTGTCGCTTGGAGTTGCGGTGGGTGTGGGGGTATCCGTATCGGCTATGGTCGGAATGGGACTGTTCGTCGGGGTGTCCGTGGATGTCGGTGTGTTCGTTGGGGTGAAAGTAGAGGTCGGAGTGGGTGTGTGTACCGTGTTGGTCAAATCAAACGAGACGGAGGGGTTCGACCCGCCAAAAGTCTGCGCGGTGACTTGGAAAGAACCCGCGACTGCGTTGGCGGTCAACTGAGGCGCGGTCGCCCGACCCGAGGCGTTGGTCCCGACTGTATCGGTCCCGCCAAAGTCTCCCGAGGGGCCGCTTCCCGGAACCTCGAAGGTGACCTCGACCTCTTCCACGAGAGACCCGGCCGCGTTTCGGACATCCACCGCGAGGTTCGTCGCGAAAGCGGTGTTCACCAGAGTCGACTGATTGTTCCCCGCCGCGATGGTGACCGAATCCGGAGCGTCATCTTCTTGGATGGTCCCGTTCGAACTGGAGGGGATCGTGAGGTCGACCGGGACAGTGTTATTCATCACCACCGTTGTGTTCGTACCACCTCCGGGGCCTGCCAAGTCGGGGATCCCGTTATTGTTCAAATCGCCTATTTCGGGACTGGACGGAAGACCTGAAATGGATCCCTCCGTAAAGGTAAAAGTTGTGGCCAAAGCGGGAGTCTCATTGAGATAGAGGTCGTTACCGACAACGAAATCCTTTTTTCCATCTCCATTCAGGTCTCCCGTGAATATGCGCGACCCGCCGTCCTTACTGAACACCTGAGGCGCCGCGAAGGATGCTGTTGCCCCCCCGGGAGGGGTGGTATTCCGATAAACGGATATCTGGATTGGGTCATCAATCTCATTCACGTTGATATCATCATCGACCACGAGGAGATCTAAGGCGCCGTCCGCATTCAAATCGACGAGAGCTGTTGATTTGAGTTCGACAAAGCCTGTAAAGGAAAGCGGTGTGGCGAGGGTCACTGTGGCGTCAGATGGCGGAGTTGTATTAAGGAAAACATGTACGCTCTGGTCTTTTCGACCAATGATATCGGGTTTTTGATCTTGGTTAACGTCGCCTGTCAGAACCTGAAAGAAATCAGCAAGCCCGTCCGTGAAGTTTTGTTCCGTGGCAAAGGAACCTGTCGTCGAGAACTGCGTGGTCGTATTCAGATTCACCAGGATTTCATGATCTTTACGGGTAACAACATCCGGTTTTCCGTCTTGGTTGATATCGTCAACAGCAAGGTCGGTCAAATAAGCTGATGAGGGAAAGAAAGTCTGCTCGGTGGTAAGACTAAAGCTGGTGGCCCCCGAGGCTGTCTCGTTGAAGGCCACATAAAAAGAATTTAACAACCCAGTGAACACGATATCCAGGCGGCCGTCCGTATTGATGTCACTCAAGGCGAGCCCGAGAATGATGTCGACATCTTGGTTGTCCCTTATTTGAGCCCCAGCAAAGGAAGCGGACGTCCCGCCCAGCAAGGTGATGTTTCGCGAAACCGATAGGCTAGGGCTGCTACTGTTTGTAGTACCATTATTCGCCGTCACGAGGTCCGCTAACCCGTCACCGTTCAGATCCCCAATCGCAACGAAAGTGGTGAATGAGTCACCAGTAGCGGTTTGAAACAGCTGCCCGTTACCCAGAGTGGGTCTTTGAACGGGATTCGAAAAATCGACCGAGAACTGTCGGTTGGAATCAAAAAATCGGTCGCCGAGGATGGGAACATTGAAAGTCTCTTGCGAATCAAGACTGGGAAAAACAACGGAGTCGGAAGTGGACGTATAATCGACGCCCGCTTGCGCGGTTCCATCCATGGTTTCGTAATCGAACTGGACCGAAGAGTTCATGTCCCCCGTGCGGTTCGCGGTGAAGGTCAGACTGCTGGACCCACTATCCCCTTCCGGTTGAGAGGCGTTGCCCACCGTTACGTTGACCGTGGGAGGAGGAGTGACCGAGAAACCGGTCCCGAGAGTGCCATTGGTGATGTCTCCATCTCCGCCGCCGAAATCGACGGGGCCCACACGGTTCCCCTCCCAATTAATCTTATTGGTAATCGCGGCGAGGAGAGTCGATCGATTTCCGGTGGTGATCCCCATGTACCGCGAATTGTCGTCGGCGAAGAAGGTGAAGACTGTGGAGATCGCCGTCTCACCGTCGGTCAGCCTAGAGGGAAGCGCCGTGGTATTGTTCCCAGTGGAGTCGAATTGGTAGGGGCCGTTCGGCTTCCACGCAAAAAGAAAATTCGGCGAGGCGGTCGTGCCATCGAAGATGAATAGGTTATCCCCGAAATTGACAAACTCCATCACCGTGCCCCCGACATTCGCGTCAGCCGCGTCGACATAAGTCCCCCCGATCCCGCCGCTGTCCGAGGTGGTGAAAGGACCGGCTGGCGAATCATCGAACTCGATCTGAAAAACAGTCCCCACCGGGATGGCCGAGGGTGCGGTGTATTTGAGGGCGCCCTCCGATTTCTTGAACTGGTTCGTGGACCGCCAACCGTCATCGGTGAAGTAGAGAATCGTCCCCGAATCCAGAGGAACCAGATTGACCCAAGCGAAACCGTCCTTGTTATCATTCGTTGTGTTTCCATCCAGATCATCGCCATGGATCCCGATGATCGCGACATCCCCAGGACTGAGGGGATTGGTCTTGGCGTGGACCGCACCCGCAGTAAGAAGTACGAGGAGGAAAATGAAAATAATGGGAGTGAGCGGATGGTTCATGAGTCGAAACCTCTCAGGCAGATTGGGTCATCAGTAAAAAATCAGCGCAAAGAGACAGAAGGCAAGCGCCTGCCTATCGAGTCGAGGGTATCATGGGAGGTAGATGAAGACAATTGAGGTTGTGGGTTGGTGTTGAACCAACTGAGCGTGGTTGGTCAACACCAAAAAGTGTCATTCCGACGTCAGGAGGAATCTGATCGGGGAACAAAATGGATCGATCTTAACCCGGCCCGATCGGTCGAAGTCTGTTTCAACAGACGCCTCTCTGCCTAGCGACGCGGTTTGAACCCGACGCGGTCTGTGTCGGTTTTTGATATATGAAGGAGAGCGACCCATTTTTCGGCGCCGATCCAACCCCGCCACGGAATCAATTCCGTGGCTACACAGAGAGGCGTCCGTTGAAACGGACTCGGTCTTCCTCATGCAATCCGCATGGTCAACCCGCCATCCACTGTTATCGTCTCGCCCGTGATGTAATCGTTGGTGATGAGCTCGAGGATGGCTTGAGCGACCTGTTCGGCTGTCCCCTCGCGGTGGAGGGGGATGCGGTTATAGTCAAATCTCGACAAGATTGTATGATCCCCATCAATCCGAATCAGTGACGGGCTCTCTTGGGTTTTCCCAAGTGGAGACTCATTTTTGTTGACTCATCTGTTTAGAGCCGGGTAAAATAATGCGAGTGATTTCCAAGAAGACGCTTCGTGAATTTTGGGACGTCGAGCCTGAAGCCGAGCGCCCCCTAAGGGCATGGTACGCGGAAGCGAAGAAAGCGGAATGGAAAACTCCCGCCGACGTGAAAGCGAAGTATCGGAACGCGAGTGTTCTCAAGGGTGGCCGGATCGTTTTTAACATCCATGGGAATCTCTTCCGGTTGGTGGTAAAGGTTCAATATGATTTCGGCATCGTCTACATCCGATTTGTTGGAAGACATACTGATTATGACAATATTGACGCGGAGAACATCTAATGCAAGTTAAGATCATCCGAACGGAAAAGGACTATTCCGAAGCCTTATCACGGATCGAGGAGATCTTCGACGCCAAACCCAATACCCCCGAGGGAGATGAACTGGAGCTTTTGGCGCTCCTTGTGGAAAATTACGAGGAATCAGCGCATCCGATTGACCCTCCGGATCCCTTGGATGCAATTCG
>JAJDBZ010000320.1 GCA_029261095.1 Candidatus Omnitrophota bacterium
AGTCCCTGTTTGAGTTCGGCCAGAGGGATGCCGGGGCCGTAGACTCGATAATCATCTGAGCTGAATGGCCACAATCCGGAGGCGATGGAACAGTTCTCCACCCAATAATCCCAAGCCTCTTCGCTCAGGATGCGGTGAAAGTGTTCATTGCAGGCCCAGATATGTCCGAACATGTAGTTGATGTTGCAGTGTCGGTAGGTGTACTCAGTGCAGTAGTGAATACCGCCCGGAGCGTCTTGTCGCGCCGCCTCCTCCACCCAGGCTTTGTGGATGTGACCGCCCAACCCCAACCCCTGTTCGGGGAAGGTGAGGAAGACCATGTCGGGATATTCTTCGTAAAGGATCTGAAGAATGCGGGTCGCCCGTTCCTCGATTTTCAAGACCAGATCACGACGGTTGTAACCATCGTAATCGTACCCTTCCCAATCGAAAACATACTGCTCGTTGATGTACTCGATATCGAGTGCGATCCCATCGAACCCGGCCTCGCGGGCGAAGATGGCGAACTGTCGAAAATTGTTGTTGGCTCGTTGCCACAGAATGTCATCAAACCAATCGAGGGGATGGTCGAAAGCGATTTTCAGGAAGGTCTGCTGATCGTTCTCGCGACAGATCGCCGCAGCCTGTTTCGCCTTCTGAAGAGTTTCGTCTGACTCACCGATAGTCCAGGGTTTCCCATCGGTGGCCCAGATATCGCTTGCCCATTCGCGGGCGACATAGTCCACAAAGAAGGCGTCGATCCCGCGACGTTTCCATTCCTTTGCGTCGGCCAGAATGTTGTCGATGCCAGCGCCGAAGAAGACCGTCTTGGGTTTCGGAAGGTTTTCGACCTGACCATAGGACAGTCCCGGGATCGCGGTCTCGGATTCATTGCGTTGGAGATTCTTCGCGTCGAGGGCTTGAGTCAAAGGTATGATCGATAGAGTCAATGAGAGGATGATTAAGAGAGAAGTTCTGGTCACGATTTGTTGGCCTCCACGATAATTTCGATCTGCGGACGGTTTTATTGTAGATGGGTCTCTGAATCTGTGAACGGCTGACTCCAAATCTACCGTTATTAATCAACCAACGATAGTCGCTTGTCCAAACGGTCCCTTGCGGATTCGTGAAGGGCGGTGTATTCCTGTCAAACAGCAACCTCAAGGATCAAGCACATTCAAGATGACAGGGAAAACCGAGAAGGACACAAGATCCCTCCTCAACGAACAGATCGACTACTATCGCGCTCGGGCCGATGAGTATGACGAATGGCATTTGCGCGCAGGCCGGTACGACCGGGGACCGGAGCATCGGCAGCAGTGGTTGGAGGAGCTCGAAATGGTTCGGACTGCCCTTGACGGCATGAATCCGCTAGGAAGGGTTCTTGAACTCGCGTGCGGGACTGGCTTATGGACGGGGGAACTGGCAAAAGGAGCCACCACCGTAACCGCTGTCGACGCTGTTCCGGAGACGATTGAGATCAATCGGGCGAAGACTACAAATCAATGTGTCGAGTATCAGGTTGTCGACATCTTCGATTGGAAGCCAAGAGAAAAATACGATTTAATCTTCTTCGGGTTTTGGCTTTCACATGTTCCCCCCGATTTTTTCGAGAGTTTTTGGGAATTGGTAGGCTCATCACTCAATCCGAATGGAAGAGTTTTTTTTGTGGATAGCCTGCTCACACAATTATCCGCGGCGTGTGATCATCCGACATTAGACCATTCGGGGACTGTCGAAAGGAAATTGAATGACGGCAGGCAATTCCGAATCGTGAAACGATTCTATGATTTGGACAATCTCGAAAAGAGACTAGAAGATCTCGGTTGGTCCGGATCAATCAAGAAAACTGGCGAGTTCTTCTTCTATGGTGCGATGATCCGATCTGAAATCCGATAGCGATCATTGGATTCAATACAACCGGTCATTACTCACTCACTCCTTCGTTTCTCCACCAGCGAAACTCATTGCTTCCATACTCCGCGACCGCCGCGATGTCCGGGCGGCCATCCCCATTGAGATCGGCGATGATTACCTGATTGGCGCTCTGCCAATTGTCTTTCAATAAGTGCATCGTCCAGTCCTTGCGCGGATCGCCGCCATTCTCAAACCAGGCGATTCGACCAGGGTTTCTCCAAGAGGTGGCGACCACATCCACATCGCCATCGCCATCCATGTCTGCGGCGACCGCCTCCATGCCATCATGGAAATCCCGAGCAATGATATGTTTGGGCCACTTCTCATCGGCTGCTGGATCTTCGTTCTCATACCAAACGATTTGATGGGTGTTTTGGGTTTGGTGCGGGGCCGACATACCAAGAGCCATGACCACATCCATGTCGCCGTCTCCATCCATATCGATCGGTTCGCCATGCATCGGGCGTGGGGCGCTGTCGATGGTGTGAACTGTCCACTCGACCTCGCCGTCTCTCATTTCATTCTCGTACCACATCACAATACCGGGAAGGAATTCTTTTTCACCATCGCCATCGGAATCGACCGGATTGGTGGAGGCGGTTCCAAGGAGATCAGGATCGCCATCCCGATCGAAATCGGCCGCGCGGATGCCGCGGGTTTCGTCGACCCTCTCAGCGATGAGGTGTTTTTTCCATTCGGTGTCGCTGGCTGCCCCCTCATTCTCGAACCAGGCAAACTGATTCCCCAGCACCCAACTCGATCCGGCCACATCCAGATCGCCATCGCCGTCATAATCGGCCACCGCCACATCATAGGCCCCGGGCAATTGCGTCGTGATGACCCACCGTTTCCACAACTTGCCATCCTTCGGGGTACCACTGTTTTCGAACCAAAGCAGATGCCCATTGAGGTTTTTGACGATGACCACATCGGGGTGTCCATCCCCGTTCATATCTCGGATTTGATGTCTTTCCAGCCGAACCGGGTCGTTCTTTTGAATAAAATGTCGTTCGAACTCTCCCTCTCCATTATTCTCAAACCAATAGATTGAGTCGTTGGATTTGCAGTCGGCGCTGGTGAGATCGAGATCCCCATCCCCATCAAGGTCCGCCGCACCGATTCCATAGGGGTAAGAATATTGGTCGGAGATGAGATGCTCGGAGAATCGGATCGATTTACCAGACTCGGAGGGAGCCGTTTCGCCATGAACGATGTTTAAATGGATGGAAGCGAAGGCGAGAGCCGGAAGAAGAATTTTCAGTTTTCCATGTAGTGTCATGAGAATTGTAATTTCTCCATTTCTATTGTCTCTTCGCTTCCGCAGTTCAATCCCACTTGGGGGTATTTCGGACTAAAACCCATATCAACGGAGATTCTTACGTGCCCCATGCCGTACATGAAGGATTACGACAACTTCCTTTTGTATGGTAAAAAGTATTCGGTATCGTCCCCGCCGCATTCCGTGGATGAGCTGGCGGACTTCGTGTTCAAAGTATTCGTTTTCCGGGGCGAGACCGCAACGCTCAGGATGAGAATGAAGAGATTCGACAGCTTCGTGAATACCATTGACCCATCTATTCGCCGTTAGATTCGATTTCGATTCCTCTAAGATCCATTCAAACGATTGGTACAATTCGCGTTCAGCAGTAGACGTGTACTCAATCCTGAACTTCATAATGCCGACGCATTTCCGCATGGACTTGGGAGGCAGGCTTCGTTCGGCCCGCCTTCATATCCTGAAGACCACGTTTGATTCCCTCTATCGCTTCCAATCGATCAAGTATGTCTTGGTACGAATCCGCATCTTGGACCACAAGTTCCGCTTTGCCATTCACGGTGAGGACAATGGGGTTCCCGCTGCGTTTCATTTGTTTGACCAACTTTGCAGTATCCCGCTTGAAAACGGTAAGACTTTTGATATCACTCTTGAGGTCGAGCATAGGATCAAACCTTCCACATCATTTTAGCATCTAATATGATGTTCACTTCAAAGGCGCTCTCTGTCAATCAAACCCCACCCGCTCCGATTCCGCTGTCTCATACCTTTTGGGGGGATTCCGAGAGACAAACAACTCAGCCATCAGTCCGGTGAAGAAGAACTGGGCGCCGAGGATCATGAGGAGGATTCCGAGTGAAAGCATGGGGTATCTCCCTGCAATCGTGCCTTGGGTAAAATGGAGGATCGAGAGGTAGAGACTGATGAGAAATCCCAGACCGCCGAGAATGAACCCGATCCCGCTAAACAGATGCGCAGGGCGCTCGGAGTATTGCGAGAGGAACAAGATGGTAAGCAGATCGGCGAACCCTCGAAAATACCGTTCCCATCCATAACGGGATTTGCCATGGACTCGGGGATGGTGTTGGACTTCGATTTCGGCCACACGGAACCCCTGGTGGTACGAAAGAACCGGAATGAAACGGTGCCATTCTCCATAGAGGGTCAGGCTCTTGACCACTTCAGACCGGTAGGCTTTGAATCCGCAATTAAAGTCATGGAGATCGACCCCGGAAATTGTTCGAATTGCCCCATTAAAGATTCTGGAGGCGAGCACCCGCTGGGAGGGATCATGCCGCGTCTTCTTCCAACCGGATACAAGATCGTATCCTTCCTCTATTTTCTGCAAGAATTTGGGGATTTCCGATGGATCGTCTTGGTTATCGGAATCCAGGGTAAAGACAATTTCCCCGGCGGCGGCATGGAATCCGGACGCGAGAGCATTGGCCTTTCCCACATTTCTCCGCATACGGATGGCCTTGAAACGAGGGTCTTGGCGTGAAAACTCGGCGAGGATCGTGAAGGTTGAATCTGTCGAGCCATCGTCGACAAAAATTACTTCGAACGACTTTCCAACCGACTCTAGCGAGGCCACAAGATCCCGGCGGAGCTTCTCCAGGTTTTCTTCCTCATTATGAGCCGGTATGACAACGCTGATATCCAATTTCAGGGTCTTCCTCTTCGATATTCAACTCTGGTGAAGTTAAATCTTTTGTCTGGGAGTGGCTATCCCGCATTCTCGGGTCGATTGGGGTTGTCAATAACAGATAAAAAGGGTATGAATCCGGGCTTTAAAATCGATAAAAAGCAGGGACATCCGCAGGATGACCGGCAGCAATCCGGAACCCACACCCAAGCGCTCCAAAAAAGCAACCGATGGGACTCGAAAACAGTGGCAGGCAGCCAGTTTAGCCCTCGCCATTCCGGGTTATCTTCTCGCGGGGCCTTTGGTAGGGTACGCGCTCGGGTGGTGTCTCGATGACTACTTTGGGCTTCCCTCATGGACAATGATTGTGGGGGTGTTGCTGGGTATCGCGGGCGGTCTGCGGGAATCTTATATAGCCATTAAGCGGCTAAGCAAACTGAATGAAACAGAGCGTGATGATCGGTAATAAATCCAATTCCTTTGTATGCGTATGCCTTCTATTAGGGGCATTCTGTTGGCTGATCCCCTCTCCGGTAGCATTCGCCGAGGAAGAGTCGCACTCCGAATCCCATGAAGAAGCGGAGCATGGACACGCGGAGTCTGAGCACGCCAACGAAGCAGCACATGAAGAAGGTCACGCGGCGCATGAGCATAGTGAGGATCACCATGGTGAGCATGAGGGTGGTCACCACCACGCGCACCCCCCCGAAGTTCCCGATGCATTGTACTGGATTTCCCAGAGCATGGATCCGAACGCTTGGTATTTTCCGCTGTTCGATGGAGCAGGCCGGGTCATTCTCAACTCGCTTCTTGTGGCCTGTTTTACATTTATTCTTTTCCGGAAACTCGCCTCAAAACTTCAGATGATTCCTTTGCGCGGGCAGTCTCTCGCCGAACTCTACATCGGCACGGTAGACAAATTCATTTGCGATATTCTCGGGAAGGAAAAGGGACGCATATATGTCCCTTTCCTCGGGACACTCGCGATATACATCTGGTTCATGAATCTAGCCGCATTAGTTCCCGGCCTGATGTCTCCTACAGTATACCTTCAACAAACCTTCGGCCTCTCGATTTGTGTCTTCTTTTACGTCCAATACACTGCGTTAAAATTCAACGGGATCGGTGGGTACCTCTTCCATTTGATGGGAGAACCCCAGGGCGCAATCATGTGGGCGATGGTTCCATTATTCTTCGTCCTCCATGTATTAGGTGAGTTCATCAAACCGGTCAGCCTCGCTCTTCGGCTTTACGGAAATATACTTGGGGAGCACATCCTTCTCGGAGTGTTCGCGGGACTCGGAGTCATGATTTTTCAATACCTGATCAGTTTCGTAGGGGTGGAAAATGTTTGGTTCGGACTTCCCTTGCATGGACTCTTGCTCCCGATCGCGCTCATAGGTGCCACTATTCAGGCTGTCGTATTCATGACTCTTTCGACTATCTACATTTACCTGGTATTACCGCATCATGATCACGGTGAGAGCCACGCAGAGGCATCGGCTCATTAAATAGAGATTTGACCCGAAATTCGGGTAATAGATTAAATAGGTGAACCGGGGGCGGTCGACGCCAGCGGAAACCGACAATGAGATTTTTTCATCAATAGGAGGAAGTAGAAATGGAAGGATTGTCCGCAGCAGCCGCATTGGCCCTGGCCTATCCCATCGGAGTTGGCTTGGCCGCGCTTGGCGCTGGTATCGGTCTTGGTAGAGCTGTCGGCTCGGCGATGGAAGCGATGGCGCGTCAACCCGAAGCCCTCGGCAAGATTCAGATTGCCATGATCATCGGTTGCGCATTCATCGAAGCGCTCGCGATCTACGCACTGATTTCGACATTCTTGGCGCCACTCGGAATGAACATGATCCAAGGGTAATCCCTTCGATTCAGTTTTCGCAATTTAAGAAATTCGGGTTCCCCGGTTTGAAGAATGCCGGGGAACCCATGCTCTTAAACCGAAAACTACAACCGAGATTTGGATAGAGAACTCAAAGAAACTGGAGAAAATCCAAAATGGGTATCGATACGTTCGCGTGGGTAGCAACCCATGCCATACTCTTTGTGACACTGTTCACCTTGATTCGCAAGTATGCCTGGGGACCGGTGACCAACCTCCTGGACGAGCGAGGCAAGGCGATCGAGGATCAGTTCGCCGAGGTGGAACGTCTTAAAGAAGAGGCGGCTGGCATGCGCGAGGATTACAAGATCAAACTCCAGGAAGCGCAAGCCGAAGCGAGAGAAACTGTGAAGAAAGCGCAGGATGATGCTGTCCGGGCGGCCGAACAGTTGAAGGCCGAAACCCAGACGCAGCTTGAGAAAGCAAGAAAAGAAGCACAAAACCAGATTTCGCACGAGACTGAAATGGCGAAAGCCGATCTACGGAAGTATGTCGCCGATCTTTCGGTTCTCGCCGCAGAAAAATTTCTGACCGAGGGCTTGTCCGAAAACCAGAGAAAGTCTCTGATCGAATCGACCCTGCCCGAGGTCGAACGCACCATATCCAGCAACTAAAGGTCTTAACTGAGCGATGGCTGTCGATCTTCAAAAACTCAAACGGAAAATGCGAGGTGTCACCAGCACCAAACAGGTGACACGTGCACTCCAAATGGTCTCGGCCATGAAGATGCGCAAGGCTCAGGAGCAATCCGAAAGAAGCCGTGTGTACCGAAAAGGCCTGAATGATTTGATGGGGAGTTTCGACTCTTCGCCCGCCGAAGCCGTTCCAGAGCTGGCGGTGACCCCCTCGGGAACGAAAACACTGGTGGTCACATTCGCGTCCGACCGAGGCCTGTGTGGCCCTTACAACTCCAAAACGCTGAACGCGGTCAAGAAGCTGGCCGATTCGAAGGGAATCGACAACCTCGAGATCAAAGCGCTCGGCATTAAGGTTGGGTCCGTTCTGCGTCGTCGGGGGTACAAGGTCCTCTCAAGCGAACGCCGCCCCGCATACGCGCATTTCAACGCGAGAATTCAAGAACTTTCGCGTGAACTTCTCGATATTTGGAATGCTGGAGACTATAGCGAGATCTGTTTGATCTACAGTTCACTGCGAGGGATGACAGTCCTAAAGCCGGATGCGGAAACCTGGCTCCCGATCGATCCCAGCGATGGAGAAACCGAGGGTGAATCCGCCGCTTCAACAGACACCTTTATCGACGAGGCTGAGTCCGCGCCAGTTCTCGCCCAAGCGGTTCGGCGGTATCTGACCAATGAACTCTTGACCGCCCTGCTCCAATCCGAGGCCAGCGAACATGTAGCTAGGATGGTGGCGATGGACAATGCGACCCGCAATGCTTCCGATCTCTTTTCAAGTCTTCAACTCACTTACAACAAGGCTCGACAAGCCAAAATCACACAGGAAATCTGCGAGATCGTCGCGGGCGCCAACGCCGTTTAAGAAATTCAGAAGAGGATTATTCGCCAGCCATGCCGTTACAATTGAATCTGAGTGTTCCCACAAATCAGATTGCCGACATGACAGTGGAGTATGTGCAGATTCCCTCCGAGCAAGGCAGTATGGGAGTGTTGCAAAACCACGCTCCCCTTCGCGCCGCCCTCGAACCCGGAATCCTGAGTGCCCGCGATATGGAACAGAAAACTCATTATTTTTTCGTCTCTTCGGGTCTCGTGATGGTGGACGATAACATCGTTACTGTCTTGGCCGATTCGGCCGAACGGGCGGAAGATATCGATGAAGGCCGTGCAAAGGGTTCTGGAGACCGGGCGCGTGAAAGAATCCAGTCTCCCGGACCAGACCTTAACCGCAGTCGCGCGGAGGCGGCGCTTGCACGGTCGATCGCGCGGATCAGTGCCAAGCATAAAACGGGATCGTCACACTGATCGTCGTTTATACCGCAACAGGGCGAGATTCTGTACGCCCACCAGGTTGATCAAGTGTAAGCGGTAGCACGAAGTCCGCCCCAAACCAAGATTGCGGTCGCCGAATGATGGCCAACTGTCAACGAATATGACTCCAGAAGACCCTCCACATCTCCAACCACCTCACCCGGGATTCAAATCGGGTTATGTGGTCCTGGTTGGTCGCCCCAATGTCGGGAAATCAACCTTATTAAATTCGCTGCTTGGGTCTAAGTTGGCTATTGTCTCGAACAAACCGCAAACTACACGCCACCGGCTGTTGGGTATCCACAACGACACTGACTCGCAGATCGTTTTCCTCGATACGCCAGGAATCCATAAACCGAAAGAAGCGCTGAATCAGTTTATGGTGGACCAGGCCCTCAGTTCGATTGGCGATGGGGATTTGATCGTCGTGCTCCTCCCC
>JAJDBZ010000033.1 GCA_029261095.1 Candidatus Omnitrophota bacterium
GATCTCGCGGTTCGAATCAATGTCAACGGAGACGATATTGACGCGGACTATCTTCAATACCTGATCAACGACGGCGATGGGGAATTCACCCTCTCCAGCGGTTTATTCGTCACCGGGGAGGACGCGCTGTCCGGCCTCGCCGCCGCGGATTTGAATGGAGAGCCAGGCGATGAGTTGGCATTCACTCAGGGGTTCACGGGTTTTGGGAACCCGGAGTTCGTGAGAATTCTTGATGATCCCATGGGGAAAATCCCTGTGGAGGCCCTATCGGGTCAACAGGTCTCGGGTCCGGACTTTGGAAATGCCTTCTCGGCGGCGGCGATTGAGGGTCAGAAATTCGAGGACCTCAACTTCAACGCGGTACGCGATCCCGGTGAAAGAGGACACAACGGGATCGTGATCGAAGCGTTTACGAGCAATTTCGGAACCAATCTCAGGGCTCGGACGGTCACCCAGGCGATGGACCTCAACGGCGACAACATTGTCGACCCGGAAACGGAGCATGGTTGGTACCGTCTCGTTTTTGAACCGGATGGAAGAAGCGAGAATGCCATTTTCGAAGTCATCCCCGAGGGGTTTAGCCAAACACTTCCAAACACCCCCAGACCGATTGCGACCGAATCGCAGCATGTCTCGTTCGTCCCAGACCTCCCCGACACTGTGCAAGAGGGGGATTTCGAAACCCACCAAATCCTCGCGGTCGACCTGACCAAAGATGGCGCCGCCGACTACCTCTACTCCGGAGAGTATGATCCCGACGGATCCGGCAACCCCTCGCGGAACGTCATTCAAGTACTGTTGAACGACGGAGAAGGGTTGTTCAACGACCCCGAAGACCCTTTCTTGTCCCTTGTCGCCATGGTCAAGCACGAGTTCGAGACGGGGGATCGAGTAACCGGCCTCGCGGCAGGGGATTTCGATGGGGATACGAACATCGATTTTGCCGCACTCGAGGCCAACAGCGCCGACCTCCTTCTCTTCAAGGGAGACGGAGCCGGGACATTTACCGAGAACGGAACAGTAGGGCGCGGTCAACAAGCGGGCTCTGGCATTTTGCTCAGCGGCGATCTTGATAACGACGCCGCCACCGATCTTATCGCGGTTAATGAAGGAGCGGTGAAAGCTCTCCTAAACGACGGGGCCGGGAATTTTTCGCCCCACGCGACAGACTTTGGCGCGGGATCTTTGGGAGCCCCGAACGATGGAGTCCTGACCGACCTCAACGGCGACGGCTTCCCGGATTTGGCGACTTCGCAACAGCATTCAACTGATGACGGGTTGTTTGTCATGCTAAATCTCGGCGTGGACGGTGGAAATGTTTGGCAAGGCTTTGGCCCGGCGGCGATCGTCTCCTACGAACTCGATTTCAACGACTACGGACCGGTGGCGGCGGCGAACTTCGATGCCGACCCGGATGTGGAACTCGTAGGAGGAAAGAGCGACGGCGAAGTGGTCATCATGGACAACGACGGCTCCGGAGTCTTTTCGATCGTGAGGACCGCGACCGCTGGGTTAGACGATGCGGACGACCTCGATTTCATCGACGACAACATGGATGGGTTGCTGGATATTGTAGTGATGGGCGACGAGGATGGTTCCGACACGGTTCATGAAAACGGGAGGATCTTACGTGGAAACGGTCAAGGCAATTTTACTCTTGCCGACCCGTTCTTCACGTTTCTCTCCAACCGGATTCAGGTGGAAGAATTCAATCGCGATGGGATCCCCGATATTGGTTTCCACTCGGACCGTTCTCAAGCAATCGGTTTCTACGAGTTCCTTCAACCCAGACACATCATCGAAGCGGATATCGGAGACACCGTGACGGGTGTGAATTTTGGGAATTTTCCAATTCCTCCCAAGAAGGTGGTTACCTCCGAATAAGTGGCCAAGAGGTAAATCGTTTACTTTGGAATGGACTTTAGAATCTCATCCAGTTCGCTTTCATGGGCCTTAACTTTGTCTCCCATGGCGGGATCCTCGGCTCGGTTTGTCGTCTCGGCGGCATCGGAGCGATGGTCATACAATTCCCGTGCTTGAATTTCGCCGGTCTTGAAATCTCGCCATTCCATGTAACGGAAATCCTCGGTACGAATGGAGTAACCCATGACTTCAGGGTCCGTTCCACGGGGGTAGTTGGGTCGAGCGGTCTGGGTAAGCGCACCGGTTTTCACTTTCGCGGCGGGGTCTTCGAGCATGGGGACCAGCGAGACGCCGGCCAACCCGCTGGGGGGTTCCAGACCGCAGAGGTCGGTGAGTGTCGGATAAAGGTCGAGCAACTCGACCAATCCATCCGCCACTTGTCCGCCAGGGTGTTTTGGAGTTGCGATTATCATCGGCACTCCGGCATCCAGTTCGAATAGAGTCGTCTTCCGCATCAATCCGTGTTCGCCAATGTGGAGTCCGTGATCCGACCAAAAGACGACAACCGTGTTCTCGCGTAGGCCGAGCGAATCGAGTTCATCCAAGACTCGACCGATTTGAGCGTCCATGTAGGTGATCGCGGCTAAGTGGCCATGATGGAGTTCGAGAATTTCTGCCTCGGTATAGTTCCCCTCAATCAGATCTTGTGTGAGCGCAATCTCCGGAACTCCCTCGGGTGGAGCCAAGTTCGGAGGGAGTTCGATCTCGTCACGGTCATACATGTCCCAATATTTCTTGGGGGCGTTGAAGGGGAGATGAGGTTTCCATAAGCCAACCCCGAGGAAGAAGGGTTTGTCATCTTCCTTCAATTTCCGAAGCGTTTCGATGGCGATGTTGGCGACACGACCATCGTAATAGGCATCGTCTGGAACATCACGACATTCCGTCCGCTCCGCGGTTGTCGCGAGATTCGGTGGAAGTTCCCCCTCTACCTGGGGGGTATCGTTTCCGTGTGTGTTGTAGTGGAGGACCGAAGGAACACTCCAAGATATGGAGTCTCCTTTCCAATCATCCTGCCGCCAGTTGTGAAATATCTTTCCAACGGCTTGGGAGTGGTAACCGTTCTGTTTGAAGAGTTGGGGAAGCGTGACGACATCGGGTTTGTTCACTCGAAAGTGAGTCGGCAGATCCCAGACGCGAAGGGTATCGGGGCGGAGTCCTGTCAGCAGCGAGGCGCGTGAGGGATTGCAGACGGTCTGTTGACAGTAGGCGCGGGTGAACCGAGTCCCTTGTAAGGCAAGTCCATCGATGTGGGAGGTCTTGACCAATGGGCTGCCAAAGCATCCGAGTTCCACTCGGAGATCGTCAACCGCGATGAAGAGAACGTTCGGCTGATGGGTCTCGGCGTGCGCCGATGGGGAATGAGCAAGGACCGTGGCCAGTAATCCGATAAGGAACCTTCGCATTTTATCTCCGTTCTATTTTGTCCGGGCAAACGGCCGGGCGGTCTGTTTCCAGTCCGAGGAAAAAGAAGTCAGCCTATCGATCTCTTGGATACTACTGCGGAGCAGGCCGATTGAAACCCGAAAGGCGGCTCACACATAGCCTTGATATTTAACCAGATTCCTTCAGAATAAAAGATGACAATGGAGGTCACAAAAGATGAGAATAACTGTTGAGATTGATGATAGAAAATTGAATGATATCATCACACTTACCGGAATCAACAAAAAATCTCCGGCCATTAATCATGTCCTGGACGAATTCCTCCGTGAATCCAGACTACGAAGGACCCTTAAACAAGTGCGTGAGGGGGCAGTGGATTTCCAGGTGACCAACGACGAACTCGAGTCCGGTTGGGACGATGATTCTGATTGATACCTCGGTTTGGGTGGAGTTCTTTCGAAAGAAGGGAGACCCGGGCATCAAGGATAGTGTGGAGGATTTGATCTCCTCTCGCGAATCCGCGATTTCGGGTCCTATCGTCTTCGAGATCATCGCGGGCGCCCGTGAAAAGGAAACCAAAATCATTCAACAGGTATTTTCGTTCTGCGAATTCCGAACATTCGAATCGGTGACTTGGTTCCAAGCGGGAACTCTCTACAACAAGTTGAGGAAGAAAGGGAAGACCGTTCCTAAATCGGACATTCTAATCGCGGCGGTGTCCCTGGAATCCAAACTACCTTTGCTCTGTCGAGATCATCATTTCGAAATAATCAGAGATTTTGGGGACAATCGTCTGGTGGTTCACTCTATTTGAAGACTAGAATGTTCCCGATAAATTAATGGCTGTCATTCCGACCAACGGGAGAAATTCGATTGGAGATCCTCACCCCATCGACCTCCATGCACTTTGATCGGGCGGAGTCTGTTTCAACAGACAACTCTCTGTGGAGCTAAGACAATTTATTGTGTGGAGTGGCTCGACTGGGGATGGAAAGCAGGTCGAACTAATCGAGTTTAAGGGGAACGACCCAGCCCACCACGGAATCAATTCCGTTGCTACGCAAAGCAAAGTCCGTTGAAACGGACTCGGATTTCTTTGGAGCCTAGGAGGAATGGCGCCACTTGACCGCCCATCGCAATCACGGCCCCGAGACCTTCATCCAGTCCTGTTGGAAAATCATGAGATCCGTCTCATCAACATACCCATCGATATTCAGGTCGGAGCGCGGGGGCTGGAATTCAAAAGCCCCCATGTCGAAAGCGCCGGGGCCATCTCTTCCAATTCCTAAAACATCCACAGGTCGAGGGTTGCTATCCAAGTCCTGGGAAGGACCCGAAATCGAGGCGGCATCAATGCAGGGGGAGTTGATCTGTAATTCAAAATGCTCACTCTCGGCGTTAATGAAAAGGGGATCATCCGAGGTGTTACCATTCTCAGCGTCTATACCCTGGATACAGGAGTCATAGTGGGACTGAGGATGATTTACCTGAACGTATGGCGAA
Organism: Candidatus Omnitrophota bacterium; assembly: GCA_029261095.1. GTDB lineage: Bacteria > Hinthialibacterota > Hinthialibacteria > OLB16 > OLB16 > JACKFH01. Next base: position 4,813 of record JAJDBZ010000033.1, read on the forward strand.
TTTGGGTCTAGTCCACCCAGATTACGGATAACTAGATTTCCCCAGATGATGTTCGAATGGTAAGAATAGTCATTTGAAACGAATCCGGTAAATCCTCCATCCGCTTCATAGGCCTCATTGAATACTATTGTGTTGTAACGCAGAATTTGTGCACTGTGTACACCACCACCAACACCTTGAATCCCAGAGGGCGGAGTTGGGTCAATAGCAATATTTCGAAATATCAGGTTGTTTTCTATCACTCCTCCTATGCTTATCCCTCCACCGGCTCCACGTTGATTATGATGAATGATGTTCGAAGAAATCCGACCCATACAACTATAGATTCCTCCCCCATCTAGGTTATGGGCAATCTCATTCCTATAAATGAGTCCATCGCAATCCCACAGTCCGGGAGCACCTCCTCGATTCCAAACGATTTGATTCTCTTGAATCAATCCGTCGAAAAAGCGAACACCAAATTGGAGGTTCTCTGTAATCAGACAGTTCTTTATTTCTGAACGAGAGGTGTCACCTTCACCTCGAATC
>JAJDBZ010000321.1 GCA_029261095.1 Candidatus Omnitrophota bacterium
GTTGGTGACCATGGTCCGTGAGGAAGTCACTAAGGTGGGATTCCAAAAAGCGATCTTCGGTCTCTCCGGCGGGATTGACAGTGCACTAACCGCGTACATCGGGGCTGAAGCGCTCGGCCCAAAAAATATCAAGGCCATCATGATGCCCTATCGGACAAGCAGCCCCGAGTCATTATCGGACGCTCAATCTGTGGTGGATGCTTTGGGAATTCAGTCCGAAACGGTGGAGATCACCGACCAGGTCGATGTCTATTTTGGTCGGGAGAACCTTCCTTACTCCGATGAAAAAACGATGAAACTCCGCCGAGGGAACAAGATGGCTCGAGAACGGATGACCATCCTTTACGATTATTCGATGGCTGACGATGCATTGGTTTTGGGGACAAGTAACAAGACCGAGCTCCTCCTTGGATATGGGACCTTGTTTGGTGACATGGCTTCCGCCATTAACCCGATTGGGGATTTGTATAAGTCCCAGGTGTGGGAACTCTCCCATGAAATGGGCGTTCCCAAGCAGATTATTGAGAAACCTCCGACTGCGGATTTGTGGGCTGGCCAATCAGATCAAGATGAGATCGGCTACAGTTACGCCGAAATAGACCGAATCTTTTATTATCTGGTAGACTGCCGAATGGGGGCCGAAACTTTGATCGAACGTGGATTCGAGGGAGATTTTGTCCAATACGTCGCAAAACTGCTTCGCCAGTCTCAGTATAAGAGAAGGATGCCCGTTGTGGCCAAGTTAGGGAACCGGACAATCGACCGCGATTTTCGTTACCCTAGGGACTGGGGATACTAATAACATGAAGAAGTTAGTCGTTGATCTTGTCGGATTGATTGCGGTATCAGCCTTATTCTGGGTTGTTCCAACTTGTGCCCAGTCTCCGGGCTATTCACCTAGCGACTTGGACTTCGAACTTCCTCTTCAAGATCTGGATGAACTGGAAGGCGAAATCATTTGGCTACAGGGAGGACTGAAGAGAGGCGACCCTTCCCCCTACCGAAACCCTCGGGTCCCCCTCGCCGCTTATGAGCAGGGACTTCTAGACCGGGATGGAAGCCTTTGGACATTTCTAGATAACCCAAAAGGGCGCGAGCTTCGGTACAACAAGAAACTCCGAGGCAAAGGGGTCTCGATCAAGGGATGGCTTTATGACAAAACCCAAATCATCGAGGTCTATTCCTGGGAGGACTCTCAAAGTCATCCTGTCCGGCCCGATGCCGCCTACCCAGAGCCATTCAAGGTCCCCTTCCAATCGGAAGTTGCGGCAACCATTGAGCCGATCCCTCCAGTCACACCGGAAATACCAGGTAAAGAAATGATTGGCGAAGACATGTGGAAACAGAAAGAGGGACTTGAACTGATGGACGGTCAACCGGAACAAGCGCTTCCTCTTCTTGAATCCGGAGAAAATGGGGACCTTCTCAAGCGGTTTCTCGAGGCCAATGAAATCGATGAGGACCGTGCGATCGATATTCAAACCGAAACGACCGATACGGAGGTCGAGGAAAGGAATGGGGGACCGGACCAAATCGACCTGAGAGCCGGATCCACTCAGTTGAATGGATCAGCGCCTTCTTCATTATGGGATTCAACCACCCCCAGTGATGTCAATCCGAGTGGAAATATCCGGATCGAGGAAGGCCTGACCGACCCTGAGGAGATGTTTGATGCTTCAAGGAAAGCACTCCTTGAACAATAGACCCTAACCCGATGGAAACGGATAATTTCCGATGTCCGAAAACCCAACTCAAAAAGCTTTCAGGGATCTTCCCATATCCGCATTCGATAATTTGGACGAACCCGTCCGTGTTTGGGATTCCAATCTCAGAATAGTCTTAGCTAATCGAGCGGCTTCCGACGAACAGGGGGCTCCCATTTCCAGGATGTTCGATCGTTTATCCTCGGACTCGGTATTGGATGAGGGTCAGGAAACGGAGATGAGCCTGGTTCGGAAAACTTTCGAAGAGGGAATTCGCCAGAACACACAGATCAACGGAATCGATGCGAACGGAGATCGTTGGGTCACCGAAATTCGAACGAAACCTCTCATTCATGAGTCCGGCGGGGTATCCTATGTGGTGGCAACTTTCTTGGATCGATCGGCCGAGAAGCGATTGGAAAGGCAATTGATTCAATCCTCGAAATTGGTTTCGATCGGAGAACTGTCAACCGGGATCGCACATGAAATTCGAAACCCGCTTGCCGGAATCAGGTTGGGATTGGACGCACTCGATCCGGTTGTAAGCGACGATTCTGATGCAAGTGAAATCCTGACTGATATCACAAGGGACATTGCAAGGTTGGACCGAGTGGTTTCCGAACTACTGAATTTTGCCAAGCCGAAACCCCACCAACCCGAATTGTTCGATGTGGGAAAAATGTTCCGTCAAGTATCCAGATTCATTAGAGGAATCGCGAACAAGAGTCGAATTCGGCTTAAAATCCAAGTGGAACCCGAAGATCTTCAAGTGTGTGCCGATCCCTACCAGATCCAGCAGGTTGTACTGAACCTGACTTTGAACGCGATCCAGGCGATGGAAGAGGGTGGGAAATTGACCTTGGAGGCTCGAAGGAGCGAGAATGTCAATTGGTCAACATCGCGGGATAATCCTTCGGGTTACCGAATCATCGTTCGCGATACCGGAACCGGAATACCGGAAGAGTTAATGCACAGACTTTTCGATCCTTTTTTTACAACAAAACAAAGTGGGACAGGACTTGGACTGACAACATCGTTATCGATTGTGGGAAAGCATTCGGGCGAGTTGCGAATCAATTCAACTCCGGATGTGGGTACCACAGCCCAAATCCTGCTTCCTGAAGTGGAGAATTAAATTGAAGCGACCTCGCCAAATTCTTGTGGTCGATGATGAAGCGAACATCCGAAAGTTTCTAATGAAGTCTTTGGAGCGCGAGGGCTATGAAACTCGATTGGCCGGAACCGCCGAGGAAGCGCTTAAGAGCCTGGAAGAAGAACGTCCAGACCTCCTCGTATTGGATGTTTGGCTCCCCGACGGCAATGGGATGGAACTCCTGACGGACATCCGAAGAAACGACCCCGATCTACCTGTCATCATCATTACTGCGTTCGGTGAAATCAAAATGGCTGTGGAAGCGATGAGGGCTGGGGCATTCGATTTTGTGGCGAAACCTTTTGACTTCAATACTCTCAATCGAAGTATCGAGAATGCCCTCAAGATCTCTACAATGAGAGATGAGTTGAATGTTCTGAAGACGGTTTGGGAAAGGGGCCAGTACCGTGGACTCATCGGTCAGAGCCCAGTCATGCAGGAATTGTTTCGAAAAATTGAAAGGATTGGCATTAGTTCCACCACAACCGTGCTCATTACCGGAGAAACCGGATCAGGTAAAGAAGTCGTCGCGCGGGCGATCCACCAGAATAGCGAACGTAAAGAGTCGTCGTTTGTCGCAGTTAACTGTGCGACTCTCGATGATCACTTGCTCGAAAGCGAATTGTTTGGCCACGTACGCGGAGCCTTTACCGACGCGAAGACCAACAAGCTGGGTCTTTTCGAGGTAGCGGATGGGGGCACACTCTTCCTGGATGAAATCGGAGAAATGGAACTCCGCCTCCAAGCGAAACTCCTTAGAGTCCTCGAGGACAAAACTTTCCGGCGCGTCGGTGGAACTCGAGACATCCACGTAGACGTTCGCGTGGTGGCGGCCACCAATGCGGCGCTCGAGAAAGCTGTTTCCGAAGGTCGGTTTCGTGAGGACTTGTTCTATCGCTTATCGGTCATCCCCCTTCGTGTCCCGCCTTTGCGGGTTCGAGGACAGGATGTGATGATTCTGGCTGAGGCCTTTCTCAATCAATACAATCATGAATTTTCCAGAAACATTGCTGGCTTTACAGACGAAGCCAAACAGACCCTCATGGATTATGGTTGGCCAGGCAATGTTCGTGAACTCAGAAATGTGATTGAGAGAATGGTATTGCTCCAGGAAGGAGACATCATCGATGTCGCCAGCCTCCCCGTCGTCATTGGAAAACGTAAAACTCCATCCATTTCGAAAAGTTTAAACGCTTCTCGATCGGGACCCTTCAAAGCAACCAAGGAACGCCTCATCGCACATTTTGAATATGATTATCTTGAGAACCTCCTTAAGTCATGTGAAGGAAATGTGACTCGCGCATCCGAGGTGGCCGAAATGGAAAGAAGTAGTTTGCAAAGATTGCTCCGCAAACATTCACTGAATTCAAAAGATTTTAAAAAAACTGCAAGTTTAAGTGAGTAAAGACTGTCCCATCATTTCAGTCTTTACTGGTGGTACTGGATTCAATTCCAGGTCACAATTTCGATTTGAGGAATGCCTGCGGCGCAGCATTTCTGTTACACTTTATGGATTTGCCGCACCTCAATCCCGATAATCTCCTTTTTCTGATGGTACAGAAGTAATAGAACTACAACTTAACCTACTCTAAATAAAGGATTTAAGGTTGCTCCGAAAAATAGTCTGAAATAGTTTTCCTGATGGTATTTGGTTTGCGCTATACTCGTTAGCCGTAGCAAGACTTTATGAGCTTACGGCCGTTATAAGCCAGAGTGTCACCTCTTCCTACTGGGCCAGGGGGGGGGACTTCAACTCAGGAGGAGACATCTAAAATGCCAGTTTTGAGCGAATACCCTGTACCAGTTACTAGGTGGGTCAAGGATCGCAGCACCATTCAATTCTGTATCGAAGACCTAAAAAAAGCGGATATCGCTTTTGCGGTCGCCAAACGAAACGATGAGTATTCCGTTTGGCGTGAGCTGCTTGAGGACGACCCAGAGGATCTTGTCGCCGAGAAAGCACCAGATGTTTTTGTCGAGCGATACGGTGAGCCCGGTCCCCAACCGGAACTCCCAAAGAGCCCTCGTCGTACCGCCCGAGCCGCTTAGTCGCTGTTTATTCACCACAAAAAATCGGCCCTTCCGAAAAGTATGCGGAAGGGCCGATTTGTGTTTAGACTCTTGCGGATTTAATTGAAGATGACTTCAGGCTTGGGGCCCGGCGGGGACAAGATCTTTCCCGGCACCCTCGGAGTACTTTTTAAAATTATTCTGGAAGAGTCCCGCCAGCTTCTTGACTGTTGCTTCAAAACCCGCCTTATCGTTCCAGGTATTCTTGGGGACCAGGATTTCCGAGGGGACATCTGGACAATTGACCGGTATCTGGAATCCAAACACGGAATCGGTCTCGAATGAAACATCTCTAAGGACGCCTGAGTGGATCGCGTCAATGATTGCTCGGGTAAATTTCAATTTCATCCTCGAACCCGTTCCGTAAGCGCCACCGCTCCAACCAGTGTTCACCAACCAGACAAACGATCCATGCTTCTTTATCCTTTCCGCTAGCATCTCGGCATACTTCGTAGGATGCCATACCAGGAAGGGACCACCAAAGCAGGGAGAGAAAGTCGCTTCGGGTTCTGTCACTCCGACCTCCGTACCGGCTACTTTGGCCGTATACCCGCTAATGAAATGATACATTGCCTGTTCTGGGGTCAATTTGCTGACCGGGGGTAACACCCCAAAAGCATCGCATGTCAAGAATATGATGTCAGTCGGATGACCCGCCACGCAAGGGATTCGCGCATTATCGATGTACTCGATCGGGTATGCACACCGGGTGTTTTCGGTGATCGAGGAATCGCAGTAATCCACGCGGTTGTGCGCGGAATCAAATTTTACATTTTCCAGCACCGAACCAAAACGAATGGCTTGAAAGATGTCGGGCTCCGATTCCTGGCTCAGATTGATCGCCTTGGCATAGCATCCTCCCTCAATGTTGAATATGCCATTATCGTTCCAACAATGTTCATCATCCCCAACGAGTTGTCGGTGAGGGTCTGCGGAAAGGGTTGTCTTCCCAGTCCCGGATAGCCCAAAGAGGATGGACGAGGTAGAGGTTTGTGGATCTGCTGTCGCGGAGCAATGCATCGAAAGTACGCCAGCCTTTGGCATGAGGTAATTCATGACCGTGAAAATCCCTTTTTTCATCTCACCGGCATACTCGGTGCCGAGAATCACAAATTCTTTCTTCTCGAAATTCAGGCCGACACTGACACTGCTCTCGACCCCCTCGACTGACTGATCGGCAGAGGCTTGGCCAGCATTGTAAATGACATAATCCGGGTCATCGAACGAGGCGAGTTCCTCATCTGTTGGCCGGATGAGCATTGTGTACATGAAGAGTGCGTGATAAACCCGCGAACAGATAATCCTAACCTTTATTCGACATTCTGGATCCCACCCGACGAAACCGTCGACACAATAAATCCTTTCACGGCTATTCAAAAATGCGAGTGCAATTTCAAGGTTCTTTTGAAAACTGGCCTCTTCGAAGGGTACGTTGACCGGGCCCCACCAAATATCTTTCTCAGATGCGGCATTTCTAACTACTCGTTTATCGCGTGGTGAGCGACCTGTTTTCTCGCCAGAATAGGCCACAAGTGCTCCATTCTCCGCGATCATGGTTCTTTCCCCATGAAGAATTGCCTCTTGGTAGGCCTGTGCGGGATTAAGATTGTGGTAAACCGTTGGGCCATGGATACCATGCTTTTCGAGTAGAATCTCGCGCATGCTTTAAGGGACCTTTCATAAAGAGGAGGTGCTAAAACGTTCAATCAAAACTATCATTTTACCCTTGTCCAACCAAGGGTATTTCGAAAATAATCCGATCTGGATACAAAACACCCAATGCGGAGGGTTCAGCGACTAAGAGCGGGCCCTAAATCTCAAATAACAATCCCGTCAAGGAAATGCCCCTGAATCTTGCATTCCTTCGAAAACTGAATCCCAAACCTGCTTCCCTTATGATGCAAGGGCCCGTTTGTGCCGGATCAGAACATGGAATTTGGGCCAAGGATCCAAGAGTCTTGCCCCAAATCGATGTGTGTGATACAAATTCCGCCCGCTAGAGCATGAAAAAAGGCTCCAGCCGGTTCCGCGGTAGCTCAATGGTAGAGCGGGTGGCTGTTAACCACTAGGTTGTAGGTTCAAGTCCTACCCGCGGAGCCAAATCTCTTTCCCGTTCCTGCAGTTCCAACTCGGCCCTCTTTGAATTCAGCCTTCTCAAAGAAGCGCTTCCAACCCGCAATTGAATCTGTCAGGTGTTGGGGTACAATCCCGAACCATGAAAATCAAACAGTTCACGCCCATTCCATTATTGATAATCTTCTGCATTCCAGGAATCGCTTTGCTGACCCATTTGACATGGGCAAATGACGTATCTCCCCCTAATTTCATCATCATCTTCGCAGATGACTTGGGATATGGGGATCTGACTTGCTATGGGCATCCGACCATTCGGACGCCTCATCTCGACAGAATGGCCGCTGAGGGGATGCGATTTACCGATTTCTATT
>JAJDBZ010000322.1 GCA_029261095.1 Candidatus Omnitrophota bacterium
CTCAAGCACACAGGACCTCTCACAGTCCGAGCATTGAATGGCGGCGATATGGTCGTCGACAATGAGTTGTCGACCTCATCAGGCCAGATTCGGGTCCTCCAATTGAATCATCCGTCAGGGATTAAGACAATTGAGTTTATCGGAACCAACATCTGTATCGAAACGATCTGCCGGTTTTGCTCGTTCACTCCGCCTCCAACTCCAGTACCTACGATTGTCATACCCGAAACCGGTTGCCTCTCGGCCGACACACTCTTTTCGGCCTCCGCTCTCTCTCTGCAGACAGTCCATCTTGGGCCGGTCTTCTTTCGACAGGCTATTGACGAGGCAACTTCCCCCGTTCCGCTCGATGTCGTCGACTGTTCGGGAAATGGGAGTCTCGATGTCTCAATCCCCTGGTCCGGCGCAAACGCGGTATTGCCAGCCAGAATGGATGTGTCCGGTCTGTGCGGTCCATCATTCCCGCGTAGTTTGAGTCTGACTGTTTCCCATATGGATGTATGCATTCTCCATGCTTTTGACAAGTCTGGAAACGAGGTCGATTCGGCGACGGCAAGCGAGTCCGGAAATTCTCAGGTGCTAGACCTGAACGCATTGCCAGGGATCGCCTATGTCGAATTTGAGGGATCACTCATTTGTGTGGAAGAAGTTTGTTGGGATTGCGAAAACATTGGTGGAATGGAAACTCCCACGCCGACTTTCACTCCAGTCCCTCCCCCTGCTGGATGTGTTTTTGTTCAAGGAATTCTCGAGAACGAGGGTTTTGGATTCGACGAAATCGACTTGGGCTCATTAATCGTATCACAAGCGATCCTCCCCGAGGGAACTCCGGTCGGGTTAAATGTAGTGGACTGCCTGATGAACACACGGCTGGATATCGCAATTCCCTGGTCGGGGACCGACGCATTAGAGAGGGCGGCCATCCAATTCGATGTAAATTTTTGTATCCACCACCCACCGCAAGTCATAGAAATCTCGCTGGCACATCAAGATTCTTGTCTCCTCCATGGTTTCGATCAGTTCGGTAATGAAGTGGTTACGGCGACCGCCACCTCATCGAGTGAGCTGCAAGTCTTAACTCTGGAGCATCCAGACGGCATCCAACGGATTGAGTTCGAAGGGGCCGAGATCTGTGTGGGAGGCATCTGTTGGGATTGTACGAAAGTGGGGTTACCCACACCTACCTTCACCCCGACAGCCACTTTCACTGAAACGTCTACATTTACCCCAACCGCGACGGAGACACCCACCCCAACGGTGACCCCGACCCCCATCGAAACGATTACCCCGACGCCAACCCCGGATTTCGACTTCAACGAGGATCTCATCGTCAATACCTTTGATTTAATTGAGATCCTGAATAGGATTCGAGAGGGGACTTTGGACCCAAGTATCCTGTTTGAGTTTTTACAGTTCTGGTTTGACAATCAGCCGCCAGGTAAGGGGGGTTAAGTTCGGCCGCTCAAATTACAGGCGCGGGGGGTTAATTCGATTGGATGGATACCCCGAATGAGGGAACTCGAGTGACCCTTCAGCGCCAAGTTCCACGTTCCGGGTCAATGGATACGATCTTCCATTCGCCTTCTTCGCGAGCGAGACTGTAGAATAGTCTTTCCCCTGTTGACGAGGAATCTCGGAACCCGCGGTAGAGTGCGCCATCGATACTGCCGATGACTTGGTATCGGATCTTACCAACCGCTTGATTTTCATTCGGGAATTCCACATCTGAACCTAATCGGATGATTTCGATCCGGTTCCTGCTATTAAAGTATCTCTGGGCAAGGTCAAGCATAGAGGTCTTATCGAGACCGGTTCGATCGGAATAGTTCTCTGAGAGGACATCGGCCAATTTTTCCCTGTCTTTTTCCTCAACCGCTTCGGCGGTCTGGGCAATGACTTGAAGTACCCTTCCCTCCTCGGTGAACCCGGAGTTTCCAAGAAAGTATCTCCCCAAAAGAAATACGGCAATGGTGAGAGGAACGATTCGCTTCCAGTTCAACCTCCTCCAGAGCGGAGATTTTGGAATGGAATAATCTTCTACGGGAAGACCAGTAATCGGGCTGACTTTCGGAATTTTGCAGCCACCCCCCTTAAGAAAGGCTCTCGATGCGACAGGGACAAATCTTAGATGTCGTCCTTTTCGATCTTGTTGCCGGTGTGTTTAGCAATATGGACGTTGGCCATGGCGGAAGCAAATATGCCCATGGCGGCTCCTGCCAATAGGAAAGCCCGGGGGGTAATGCCATAAGTCAGGAGGCTATCTTGAAGGAACCCGCGTGTTTGATGATAGCCGATCAGTCTGAGTAGAATCCCAAACCCTACGAGGATCAACCCGAGATAAAGAACTCGTTCCGCCCAACGCGCCATGGTGTCGCCTCCTCATCAACCCGCTCAGTCGAATCGTCATTCCCGACTTGATCGGGAATCCAGAGAGAGGGCAAATCGCTTTCTCGGTTCTAGGTCCCCGTTGTCCCGGGGATGACCGGTTCGATTATCATCAACCCGCCTGTTTGAGTTGTAAATCCGGTTCGGGTCCGACATCCGGCCACCCGTTCTCATCCGGAGCCACATCCTCCCAGTTAAAGAAGAGACGCCCCCAATCGCTGAACAGCGCCTCGTTGACCCGGTCCTGTCCCACAAAAGGGTACCAGTAATAATCATGGTAAGCGATGCTGGCGGCGTACGCCCAAGGAGCCAACCAGGTTTTGAGCGACCATTCGACCGGTCTCTTCAGACCGCCCCAATAAATTTTGTGCTGCATCTTGCTGGCGAAGGTCATTTTCTGATAGGGCCCGACAAAATTCCAATTCTCCTCGGCGGCGTCCTGGTCGCCCACAATCTCAATCTCGTTGGGATCGCCGACACCGAGCCCCGCTTCGGTGGCAAGTCGGATCGCTTTGACATCATCGAGAGGGGAGAAACCCATCAGTTTGGCGGAGATGGCATCGATGGCCACCTGGTCGGCCGAAGCGAGGATGACATTTTTTACATACGGAACCATGCAGCGAGGTCCCGGCCCATCTCCTGCGAAGGTGCCATCCATGACCGCGAAGATGCCGGGATGGATTTTCTTTTGGATGCGGAGGAGGTCGACGAGAGTTTCGTGGATCACTTCGTGAGTCCAGTGTCGTTTTTCGTTAAGGAGCCCACCGAAGGCGTTTTTCATCGCACCTGTCATTGTAGTGAAAACATGAGTTTTCACAGTTGGGAGATGAATTATGTTCTCACCGATGAACCTGCGTGGAATGTTGAACCCTTTGGGATAGACCTTGTTTAGAACGAGGAAATCGTCGGCGACTTCGCCGACGGCCTCCTGCACATTGATCCAGGGTTCATTCTCGTAGAGATGAATATTGCGGAGGCCATGTTTCAAGACAACGGGTAGGTGCTTGTTAAGGACTTCCCCCTTCTTGGAGGAGACAACCACGGTTCGGTTATGGCAACCATGGAGGTTCTCCATGGAATGCCCATCTTTTTTCATCGCGGAGATGACGCCCTCGAGTTGCCAGGGAGTGGTTGAGCAAGCGGGGTAGAAATGGTGCCAGCTGATGTTGATTTTCAGGGCGGTGTCGATTTCTTTTTTAATGACATCCTGGTATCCCGCCAGGTTCATCGCTCGATGGACATCGGCGAGATAGGTTTCGGGTGTGGTACGAACCACAGCGACTTTCGAGGTGTTCATGAAATTCCTTTCTCGACACACCGATCCGTGTCGGTGGTTTTATTCTTCCACAAATGGGGCAAGTGTACAATTTGATTGAGAAATGGGTTGTAAAATCGGGTCAAACTAGGGAAACCGCATCCTCATCCAAAAGAAAGTAACCGATGGTGGTGTTTCCAACCACGATGCGGTCTCGATCTTGAAGCCAGACACCGTCTTCATCCTGCACCTCCTCGCCATTGAGGAAAGTGCCATTGGTACTGCCGAGGTCCAGAATCCTGCAATCGGGGATTTCTCCTGGATGTCCCAGATTCGAAAAAAGAATCTTTGAATGTCTTCGGGAGACCTTGACATCATCCACCTGACAATCGGTTTCTGCATCTCGGCCGATCACAGTTTCTTCCTTTATGAGTGGGAATTGGCGGTTTTCATTAGAACCCTGGAGAAATATCAATACAGGAACCCTGTTCCCCATGGGTGCAGATGGAGAAACGCGTTCGGATGCGGTCCGAATCACAGTTGAATCGGTATTTTCAGGCTGGGGGTTCTCGGTCGAAATTCCAGAGTTCCTCGTGAGTCAAGATAGAATCGGGCAAATCCTCGCCGGTGAAGGAGAATACCTAAGGAAAAATCCGGATTCAACGGGTTCCCGCGCTGTTTTTCGGATGGTCTTTTTTTATGGAGACTGTTTTGCTTATGATTACCGCAACTGAAGAGCACCGCTAAGTAAGAGATCTCATCAAGCAGGGTGCTTCTGATGCCGGGATAGCTCAGTTGGTAGAGCAGCTGATTTGTAATCAGCAGGTCGCAGGTTCGAGTCCTGTTCCCGGCTCCATTTCTCCCAATGTTTCCATTGGTTTCAAATGTCGATTACTTAGCGGACGTCACACAACTGCCCTAGGTTTGCCCGAGGATTTGCGAATCTTCCGAAGCGGCACCACGTCGGCGGTCGGCCGACGCCAACGCTCCAAAAACTCCGCCATCACCTCGTCGAACTTCTCCGTCACCTCACCGCGATAAAGGTGAATCCGCTTCTGAAGGTTGTGGATGGAGTAGTTGTGCTTCGCAAATAATAGATCGTATAGTGTTCATGCGGCTTGGCACCATTTGTAGCGGTGGTGTAGTCCGCCCAGACGGGGCAGCTCAACGAGTTTCGCGGACGGAGATGCTCGACTTGAGACGGGACGTTCCACAGGTGTTTCTTTATCGAGCCCCAAATGAGTTCGGTCTTCGTGATAATACGCGAAATAGGCCCCAAGCAGTCTGCGCAGATGGTTTTCGCTGAAGACGATGAGATGATCGGTACATTCGCGCCGAATGCTTTCATGGAGTTGCTCCACAAACGGGTTTTGTCAGCGACTTTGGTAGGCTGTCAGCACCTCTTCTATGCCCATCGATTTGACGCGTTGGCTAAACCGATCTCCGTAAATACTATCTCGATCCCGAAGCAGATATCTGGGTGCAGTGTCCCACGGGAACGCCTCGAGAATTTGTCGCGCGGTCCATTCGGCCGTGGGATTCGCCGTTACGTTGAAGTGAACGATTCGACGCCGCGCGTGCCTCAAGATGACAAACACGAACAGCAGCCGAAATCGAATGGTCGGCACGACGATAAAGTCCACACCAACCATGTCCAGCATGTGGTTCTTGATGAAGGTTCGCCAAGTCTGAGGTGTCGGCTTCCGTTTGCGTCGGCGCACCAGTCCAGACACGGTTCGCTCGGAGACTTGGACTCCAAGTTTGAGCAACTCGCCGTGAATCTTGGGTGCACCCCAGAGCGGATTGGCATCGGCCATCTTTAGAATCAACGCCTTCACATCGGAATCCAGCGCAGGTCTTCCACGTTTGCCAGCCTGGGACTTCCGACGCCAGTAGAGTTTGAAGGCCCTCTTATTCCAGCGTATGAGGGTATCCGGCTGCACAATCAGAAGGGCGTCTCGCCACCCAGAACAGTCGGTCGCGCTCCTTGAGTTTAGGACGATTCTGAGTCCTCTTGAGCACGATGAGTTGCTGGCGAAGCGCAAGATTCTCAGCGCTCAAATACGCGACGATGTCGAGCTTTCGAGTGGCCCAACGAGAGCAGTTTCGAATGATTCTAAGCATCAGAGAACCTTACTCAGATAAAGCGCTAATAATAATGATTCCAATGTGGGCTAATAAATGCGAGGCACAGGTCACCCCCTGCTTATTTCAATGCGAGTCTGAGTTGCCGATATAAATTGATACAATAGATTTCAATGATGAGAAAAGAGATCGTATCCAGCCACACCGCACTATGCGAAACTTTCAGTTGGAATAGTCTCCCGCCTGCGATATGTGGCATAGCGAAGAGTAAGTAGTAGACGGGGAGCAACAGGATTAACGCAATCAGGCTTTTCTCGCAAAAAGATTTCTTGGCCCATGCAACGCCAATACTTCCACGCTGATATAAAAAGAATAATGGAAGGACGATGATTAGCAGAACCGTTTGAATAATCTTCTGTGAAGGAAAATTTTCAATGCCCAACTGACCACAGGTCTGTTTGACACTTCCACCCACGCTTTCCTGAAGTCCGTAGAGGACAAGATAATAGAATGCTGCCGCGTTGATCACAAACTGGTCAAACGGTTTCCACCCGTTCATGAATTCCAGACCCGGGGAAACATCGCTTTCTTGTAATTCAGTCTCTGAAAAGGTGCTATAAAACCAAAAGATCAATGTGCCTATTATCAGACCGCTGAAATATTCCCACAGACTCCAGAAGGGAAGTTCCCAATCGGGATTGTTCCGCCCGATCGCCTGCCAGACATCCGCCACCGACAAGCCGATGGCGAAAATAACCATCACGACGATAGAGCGTTTAACGAATCCTTTGTCCTTAATGATGAAATAAACATAGAGTAAGACCGGAATGATTCCGATGGCTGTCGAGAGGTTGCCATGCATCGAATGATAGTTGCGTGTCGACAAACCAGGGAGATAGATCTGGTAATAGAATTGCGGTGCGATGAGAGGAATCACCAGTTCGGCAATAAATCCACCAATAAACATTCCGGTGGTGAAGAGGACGATTGCGATAGCCAGATGCTTGAGCGTGTATGTTGTCTTTGTAAAGAAGTAACCTCCGAAGATCAACGAAGGAAAGCCCGCCCAGGAAATCCCGACAATGAATAACCAGAAATAGCCCTGCCACCACTGGACGACAATATCAAAACCTTCGCCATAGTTGGGCGGTATGTGTCCAGGGTAAAGGCCGGGAATTCCTGCTTGCCCGACAAAGGTGCCCCACCCGGTTCGCATCGCTCCAAATGTATAAATGGCGAGGGAAAAGATGATCAGGTTGAATTTCTTCCGAGGAGAATAATGGACCGATAGAAACAATAGGAACAGCAATATCACCACTGAAGGATCGGACGTGCCAGTCCCTCGAATTTGCCAGCCAAATCCGAGGAGGAGCGCTCCCATCAGAATGGTCAACACCCGATTCTTTCTCGGATTGAAAACGAGCGGGGTGGATTCCACTAGGCGATTGCCTCCTCAGTCGCCTCGTGAGTCGAGTTTGAAGGTCGAGTGAGAATGAACCAAGTCGTAATGATTGCGGATATGGTGAATGTTCCATGTACAAAGATCATGGCCGGGTGCTTTTCGATGAGAAACGAAAGCCCGCTTTGACCTTCGGGTGAGAAAAGGAAATCCTTATAACCGAAAGTCCTGACACAGGAAGAGAGATAGCAAGCCCATACGGCCAAGAGGAACAGACGTCGGACGGCATTTGGCCCCTTCTGGAGGTGATAAACCAAGAATCCAAGGACTGCGGCTGCTGGATAAAGCACCCAGCACTGAACTGCGAAAGAGGCCGTGTATCCGAATCTTTCCGGGTCGTTCAGATCTCTGACATAATCGAGCACCGTATGAAAAAAGGTGAGCGTGATCGCGACTTGCCAGGCCGCATGGAGCGAATTCAGTCCGAGGGCAATCAACAGACTTCCAAAAAAGACAAAACTGAATAGAAGCATCAAACTGAACCGGATGAAATCGAATCCGCTGGATTCTCGATCCCAGGGGTTACCGGACATGAAGATCCATCGATTAAACATGATGAGAACCAAAACGATGACGGCGATCAGTGGTCCCCAAGATGCCGTTGGGGTTTCACCATTCTGGCCTGCGATTTGGAGTCGGTCGCGGTTCAAGTATGCGCACCAACCGAGCGCACCTCCAAAAATGAATCCGAAGGAAAACTCCATCATCTTCCACCAGCCGATCCACTTGACTTCGAACGGGATGAAAAAACCAAACACCATCCACAGTGCGCCCAGACTGAAACCGAGGGCTCCGCCCACAAATCCCCATAGTGAGAAACGCATTGGAATCGTCCATTCCTCTCTGGTCCCGACGGCTCGCAAATAGGCGAGAAATGCGATTGCTCCAAAAAGAAATCCCGCCCAGGATTCGCCGCGCGGTTTGTTTACTGGATCCGAAAAATAAATCAATTTGGGTTGATTGATCAGAGCCCGACCCATGAAGAACGCGATGACCAAAAGAAGCAGGGCAATGCAGATTGTCTTTCGGCTATATTGGTCTCGGGTCAATCCAACACCCAACACCGCGCCTCCGACCAACCCCCACATCCCGCCTTTAATGAAACAGCCAAGCAATCCCCACCAGACTGTATCGGATTCGCGCAGGAAACCCAGCGTCTGGCCGTAAGTCATATTGCCGCCATAGCCGATGCCGATGGCGCCGCAGACAGCTGCTATCGCAGCCGTCTCCATCCGATAACCGAGAAGTACGCAAATGGCGAGCGCTACGAAAGAGCCTGGTATCATCGCGCCGTAAGGCCCACCACCAATGTAGCCGCGCAAACCCCAACCCAGAAGCATGGCAACGGCAGGAAAAAGAACGAATTCCCAGCGAGATGTTTGATTGGTGTCTTCCAGCGATAGAGTATTTGTTGTCGTCACCATGATCTCCTTTATTTCCTCGAATATGTCATGATCTGTTTACGTTAGCAAAGGCCAATCAAGTGTGTTCACTCTTTCATCGGAGAGTTCCTTCAGCATTGATTTGAGGATTCACCTCTTGATCTGTACACTGCTTATCGACAATCGCAGAAGATATTATTCTTTTTTCTTATCGTCATCCCTAATCAACCACACTTCAGCGACTTGACAGCCACGTCCCGAACCTCCGCGCCCCGGTTCAGGAGTCCAAATGAGGGTCAACTCCCCGTCTTGAGTTGCCTTGTGCGGGATCTCGAATTCCGCAGGCATCGGGGGAAATTCTTTTTCCGAGTAGGGATGGATTTCGATTCCCTCGTCGGCATCTAACCGAATTTTCGTGTGTGTGTTCCCGCCGGTGTCCCCCGCGTAGACGACTTTCAGCCTATAGTTGGCGGCCGGGTCGAGGTGGTCGTAATACATCCGAAGGGGTTGGTCATAGCGGGTTTCTCCGAAGCGCATCCATGAGAGTCGATACCCCGGTCTTTCGCGAAATCCCACTCGCGATGATTCACGGTATTCCGGATCGGTTTCCGGTCCGAGCCCGCGAACGAGATGCGATTGGCGGGTCACGTTTCCAAGGTCATCGTAAAAACCACCCGGTCCGGGGTCGGTCCAATCGAGGATCTCCGCGATTCCTCCTAATCTGTCTGACTCAGAATCCAAGCTGCGGATCTCTTCAAATCGTTTGAACAGCCATTCTCGGTTGTTGAGCGATCGGTCGACCAAATCGAGATGGGCGCCACGTTCGACACGGATTGCCTTGTAGCGTTCCACGCTGAGTTGCATGCGAATACTCTGGTAGAGAGCCTCTGCGAGTTCGAAGATCCTTGCCCGCCACTCTGGTCCCACTCGATCGGTCACCGCCCGGTTGAGAGTTTCTTCGGCTTTGTCGATCGCGAACAGAGAACCCAGTTCCGGCGACTTCTCGAGGACCTCCATCGCTTTCTCCTCCAATTCGGTTTCGTAGATCAATCGTCTCCGTTCGAAGGCATCATAGTAGGCGCGGAATAAAGCCTGCTGAAACCGCCAGTTAAGCAGGTCTTGAGGGCTCGCCTTCGTCTCCATCGCCTGGAATTGCTGAAGCGTGGTGTAGACCGACTCGTTGGTGAGCAGGGGTCCTCTCCAATTCCGTTCCAATGCCAGTAATCCTTGGGCGAAAGAATCCTCGTATTCCACCCCTATAAAAAATCGGGAATACAAGCGGAGAATTTCATCCACCTCCAGATTCGGATACCAGCCCAATGCGCTCCAGATGAATTTGTTTACATCGTCGTTGCAGCCTTCGGAATAAGTCAGGAATCCGATGGCTTGATCTTCCCAGATATGAAAAAACTTCTTCTGATCCACGGGACGCGGATTGATCACTTCACGGTTCTCGGTGATTGCGTAAGCAACATCCCATTCCTGAACCACGTATTGATTCCGGACACTATGAGTGATGTCGGGATAACGACGGATGGGATACTTGTCGGGAACGAGTTCTCGCAGCTCCGGAAGGCTGATTCGATTCTGAGGTCCGAATACGATACCGGATAACCAATCGGGACTTTCATCCTTGAGTATGCCGATGAACTCATCCATCCAATCCTGAGTGAAGCTTTGAGGCGAGACCCACATCTCGGCCTCCGGGTGATGACGGTGCATTACCTCAGTCTGTTTTTCGAGAAGGTTCATGAGGTGAATGGGTTGGGTGTGACCGGGATCTCCCCCAGGGACGAAGAGACAGTCGATCCTCGGTAGCGCCGCGTAGACTTCTTCCCACTCTTTGAGGGCAAACTCCACCGTTTTCGGGTCGGAATAATCTCGGTCCATCGCAGGAAACCAGATCCAAAGATCCAACCCGTAATCGTCCGAAATCTGGGACATTCGAGCCATCATGTCAATTTTAGGGAGGGGAAAATGAGGACTCAGATCGTCATCGTCGCTGCGAGGTGGAATGAGTTCGATGGCATTGGTTCCGAAGATAGCAAGTTCTCGGATGTACTGGTCCCACATTTCTGCGGTCCAAGCATCGTAGGAATTGGTTTTGGGACGGTATCCGAGTTGGTGCCCCCGTAAGGGGTAGGCCGGAGCGCTATCGATCCGGAGGCCGTCTTTCAGTTGAGCTTTCCCCGGTTTCATCCGCATCTCGAGTAACAACCGCCCGCAGCCAAACAGGACGCCACGTGCATCGTTCCCGATGACAAACGCAGTCGGTGCTTGCCGACCCTCATTGAAGACGAAAATACGGTATCCCTCGGGTTCCAACACCGATGGGGGGCTTTCTAGACGGTCCGCGAATGGGCCAACGATTCTGGCGATAGACTGGATGTTTCCCACAACGATAACGGGAGTCGTTTCATCGGGCCAATCGCCCACGACTCTCCAACGCTCCCCCACTCTTCTCTCCACTTCTTCCACGAGTACGTTCACCGCTTTCGTTTCTGGGCCAGTTGAGTCGGGGGATGAGATTACCGCGGCGCCATGAAGGTTGACAAATTCTTCGGAGAAGCTCGATCCGCTGATGAAGACGCCTGCAATGAGAAGGAGGTGGAGATTCAAAGCGACTCTCTTCGTTCTCTTCGAGTCCTCAAACCTCATCCAAGACCGCTTGCATTTTTTCATGAGAGTTTACCACCCGATCTAGAAGTTGTGATGCAATCTCAACGTACATTTTCGAAAACAAACGACCATCTATTTTCGCCGAAGAGAACTTCTTCATGTCATCGTTGCCACTGGCAGATGGAAGAATCTTCGGAAGATTCAGAATCAGATTTACCCGTCGCCTTTCATTTTTGTGTATGGCCTTTCGGTTGCCCGCGACCAAACCAAATCTCTTTCGGCGTACCCTACTCTTCGAAAACGGATTTTGAAGATCACCACTCCAATTTTCTTTCGACATGATTTGCAGAATCACCCCCTTTTGATGTATCGTCCCTTCATGTTTGCCTTCACCGAACGAGTCGAAGTGTGATTGAGGAAAATGTTTCGAAATCGAGAGAAAACCATGATCACTGAAGCGGATCCACGAGAATGAAATTCTCAAAACACACTTTTGTTGTGCTTCTTTTCAGCGGTTGGACACTCGGCCTTGGATGGGCGATTCGCGGTGTTTTCGGTCACGAATATGGCGCGGCCTGGGCGGGATCCATGGGCTCGCTGGCCATCGTCGTCGCCACGAATCGACGCGACTGGCTTCGTCGGGCGCCTATTCTGGCTGCACTCGGCGGTATCGGATGGGGTGTGGGAGGCATGATGAGTTACGGCTTGGTGATTGGTTATTGCCGTGGGACTGATTTCGGCAATGTATCCTATGGTTACACCATGCTTGGAGTGATCGGCGCGCTCTATGGATTCATCGGCGGCGGCCTGTTCGGTCTTGGGCTGGAATCGGACAGGGAGAAGAAGGCGGCATGGCATTCTCTCCTGACAGAGATGTTCGTTTGCGGGTATTTGGTTTATGTCATTCTCGTCGATTTCATGGATTTGCATATGACGCCCCCTCGTTCGGATAATTGGGCCAGGTGCCTGGGCGCCTCGATGGCTTTCGCTTGGTTCTTGCATCGCGGGGGATTTCATCGCGCCCTACGTACCGCGGGTTATGCGGCGCTGGGAGCTGGAATCGGCTTTTCTTTTGGGAACTTCATCCAAACGATGACGGCGGTCTTGGAGCTTCCAGTCAACGGTTGGAACATTATGGAGTTCTCTCTCGGATTCAGCGGGGGAGTGGGCATGGCTTACGCAGTAGTGACGCGCGATTGGCCCGAGGCAAACGAACCTTCTCGATACGTTAATTGGCTTTCCTTCCTCTTCTTCGCCGCCTTGATCCCCTTAGCCAATCGAAGGGCGGCATTCTCCTACGAATACTACATCGAATCGGCAGAGCGACTCGGGATCCTTGATGCGGAAGGTTTCGCAGCCATGCAGTTGAACGCGGCCACGACTATCTTATTGATCGTAACTGGCACGGTGATTGTTTTCTGGTGGCTTTACCAAAACCGAAAGGCGTTTTCCACCGCAGTCGCCATTCCCATCCTACTCTTGATCCATTCCCTGCATTACGTGAGTCTTGCAACGATCAAAACCAATCTGTTTCATACGCCATTCACATTAACCAACACACGAGCCTGGAACCTGCCAGCCTTACTTGCGATCTCCCTCCTGTGGTTCGCGCTCAATCGAAGGGAGAGTGTCCTCCCCCTCGCCAATTCCCCTGGAGAAACGGGCAAGCGATGGACCCTCATTATGATGGGAGCGATTCTGATGGTGATCGCGATCACCCTTATATCCATCAATACACACGGAGATTCCCTGCCAGGAATTCAAGAAAGGTTTTGATAAGCGCATTAGGTTCGAAGGACTTCTGGAACGCCCTTGGGTAAGAGGAAACGGGCAAAAGGAAAAGACCGAATAACTGAGTAAGACCTTGCACGTTTCGAGGTTTTCACTGTTCTATCATGAGAACGGACCGGTACCTGACCTCCCCATCGGCAAGGCGCTTCATGACGAGGTTGATATCTTCAAGACCGTAAGTTTCAACTTGCGGTTTTACTTTCCCTTGAGCGGTCAAATTGAGGATCTCGACGAGATCCTTTCTCCCGCACTGTTGTGAACCAATCAGCGACCATTGACACTCCAGCATCTGAAGCGGATCCACATCGATTCTCTCATTGGCAATGGCCATGGTCACGAAACGTCCCTCCGGCAGTAGGCCTTCTATTGCCTGGCTGTTGTGTTTCATGGAATTGGAAGTGGAAAGAATAACATCCGCACCCCCAATCTCCACAAGTTCACGGCCCGCATGACATCCCACCACGACTACTTCATCGGCCCCCAACGCCTTCGCTTCGGACCGTTTGGTTTCCTGACTTGTGATTGCGATGGTTCGGTGTCCCATCGCCTTCACCACCTGAATAGCCAGATGACCGAGACCACCGATACCGATCACGGCAACGGTCTCTCCAGGTTTCGGTTTCCCGTTTCGGTAGCCACTCATGACGGTGTAACCCGCGCAAAGCAGTGGGGCCGCATCCTGCCAATCCAATCCATCGGGTAACAGGGTGCATCCTTCGGCACGGGCGATCATGAACTCTGAATGACCTCCGCCAAGACGGATCCAGTTATACTGTTCCGCACAATATTGGATCTGTTCTTTCTGGCAGCAGGGACACCTGCCGCAGCCTGCCTGAACCCAAGAGACACCCACCCGGTCTCCAGGTTGAAGGGTGGTGATCCCTGGACCCAATTTGTCAACGATACCGACTGGTTCGTGACCTAAGACGATGGGCAAAGAAAGAGGAAGGATTCCGCGCCAATAGTGAACGTCGGTTCCACAGACCCCACTTGCATGAGCACGGATCCTGACCTCTCCATCCTTCGGGTCCGGGACAGGGACATCCCGGATCTCAAGAGGTTTGTCGATTGCCGATAGATAAGCTGCCTTCATCCTACTGACCCCCATGCGTCCCGACATTGTGAATGCCTTCAGCCGTGTTCGCTTCCTGCTTCTGGAATTTGCCACTGCCCCCGACTCGTGCTTGGCCTCGGCCGGACGATCCATAACTGTCACGCTTCATATGGGAAACCCTTTTAATTTTCATTATCTCAAGTTTTTGATTGATTGTTATTCCTTCAATGTGCTAGTGTCCTTAAGAGAATGGGATTCAAGATTGGTAAAAATGAATTCGAACTCCTTTAGTCGAACTTGGGGTGCGATAACATGAAAAACCTTACGCAATCCGTGAATCTTAAGCAACGGTTCTTTCACCGTTGCCCAGTACTTCCCCGGAGGTCACGCTCCAAAACGGGGTTCACCCTGATCGAACTTCTGATAGTCATTGCAATCATCTTGATTCTAATCGCGATCGCCCTTCCCAATTTTCTCGAAGCTCAAATCCGAGCCAAGGTTGTGAGGGCTAAGGGCGAGATTCGCACGCTGGTGACCGCGATGGAGGCATATTTCCTCGATTGGCAGTTTTACCCCACCAGAACCCAGGGAAACATCAACGTCCGGCCCCGAGGTGAAGCAGGTCATCGTTGGCTCACATCTCCCATCGCCTATATCTCATTTGTTCCAGAAGATCCTTTCGCTGGAACAACCCGCTATTCAGGGACGGATAACACACAACGGACATTCGAATCCGGGGGAATTGAGACGATTAGACCACCTTGTATCTCCAATTTATGTATGGAAACGTGGGTCATTTACAGCAGCGGTCCCTCCGAAAACAGCGAGCCGCTTCTTCGAGCAACGGACGCCCACTATACGAAAAACGGAGTGGGCGGAGAAAACCATGTCATTTCTTACTCGCCCACAAATGGAACTCGCAGCGAAGGAGTTATCCACAGGTATGGGGGAGACTCCTTCTGGATTGGAGTCGCACTTTCATCCGCGAATAGAGGTCGTTATCGTGCCACTCCCCAGCAGTTGGACATGGGACTGTGGATCGACACGAATTTTTATCTTCACACACTCCCTCCTCCAGGACTGTAAATCTATGCCTCTGGCATCCGAATAGGTTGAACCTGCTATCGGGCAAGGGCACACATCGAAACACAAGAACTAATTCACGGAAAAGAGAGGGAAGACGGTCGTCCTATTCTATGAATCGCCTCCCGTACTTTAATGAATGAGAAACTGATCAAAATCTGTCCGGGAGACACCCGGACGCGGCTAATCTTTTTAAGAGTGTCGCAAAGAATCCAATTACCTCTTGGGAGGGAATTGATGGACATACGGTTGTCCATCCACACCAAAGGGTGAGATACCTTGCACGGGCCTTGCCGCGAACGAGTTGGTCAAACCAATCCAGAAATTCTCTCCTCCAAAAATGAATATATCGCCGATACTTTTCGTTCCATTAGGGGGCGAATAATTCTCCGCACTCATGTCGGCGCCTCTGTTCTTTCAGGTCACCTCCCCCCACCCGCGTTATCGGAACCAACTCCGCATCCATATTGTCCGGTCCATATGTCCATATCGCCCATGGCGCGAAAGTGCGTGTGGTCCCTTGCCCTATGGGATTTGGTTTGACTCCGACCTCGAACCAGATTGGATTGTCAGTCGTTCCGAACGGGTCCGGTGGAACCGTCGTTACATAAGCCACGGGGGAAGACAACCAGCTGAGACCACACCGCGTCCGAACATTCCCCGATAGCGCACAGTCATTTTCGGATTCGTACGGATAAACCTTCCAATCGAGAAAGTACGAAGCCATGGCTGTGTCGAGGATCCGTTGTTCCGCTTTCGCCTTTGTCACTCGGGCATAAATTCGCGCCTCCAAAAAATTGGGCAACGGAATGGCAATGAGGATCAGAATGATCGCGATATCAATCAACAGTTTTATAAGTGAAAAACCTTTGAATCGTTCCTTCAAAGTAGGCTCAATGAGGGTTGTTTTGACCG
>JAJDBZ010000323.1 GCA_029261095.1 Candidatus Omnitrophota bacterium
GAGGTGAAACTTCAGGCAACATTTTCTGAAACGCAGTAGTCAAGACCGTAATGATCTCTTACAGCTGGGTCATCGAGCGCTTCAAGGGTAGGTTGGAGTTCGAGGGGGACTTTAAGGAACTGATTTGCGATATGGATGAAATCCCAAACTTCTCCGGGTTCAGGTCCGTAGCAACGAAATCCGGCATTTACGATGGTGACTGCTTTTGCGATTTCATTTAGGCATTCATGAAGATCTTCATCGTAATCAAGTCCGTACGGGCCATTACTAGATGGTTTGTATGTCCCATCCAAAATGAACTCTCCGTTTGTGAGAGGGATGAGAAGGTCACTAAACTCCCATTTCTCGATAAGTTGGAGGACTTCTTCGTGGCTTCCTCTGAACTTGCATGTTCCATAAACACTGATGGGGTCACTCATGGTGTTACTCCTTCTTCTTGATTGGTTTATTTACTACTAGAAGATCTTGAGGTGGGATTTTTTCAGAACGATGCTTAGACGGTTGCGTATTGCTTTTGAACTTCCTCTAATGTCGCTCCGGACATCAGAGCATTGAGCCGGTTTTCGATTTCTTCCTCATCGACTGTTATTCCATCTTCCCGCCAATCGTCCTTGAGATCGTCCAAGAACTTTTGTAAGTCGATATCTTGTTCTTCTTGCTCAAAGAGCCGACCATCCAAGGCAAGGGATGCGGCCGCTTCCTTGTCCTTGATGAGGCCCCACATTTTCTCATCAACACTTCCGGCAACCATTGCCACGTAGATGTGCACGTCTCGCTTTGAAGTCAAACGATGTGCTCGGGCAATGGCTTGATCAAATGTGGCATAATCCCAAGGAAGGCCTGAAACAATGACACTTGATGCATTGTCCAGGTTGTGGCCAAGGCTCATCGCGTTGATTCCCGAACACAGGACACTGAAAGCGCCTTTTTGGAAGTCTTTCACGAGGTCCGCTCTCTCGCCGGGGTTCTTGGTCGTGAGGTTGTCTCCCACTTCCTTGACAATGTGACAGGCTGAAATCCCTGCTTCATTCAAGTAACTCGCGATGATCGGGCCGTGCTCCATGAGCGATGAAAACACAACGACTTGTTCCCCTCGCTTCACGCATTCGATGGCTTGCTGAACAACTGCAAGGATCTTTGGACTGGAGTTTGGACTTTTCCACCAGGAGTTCTCACTTTGACAATCCGGAAGCGTTGCTGTGAACTGAAGTTTCCAGTACAGACCCAAAATGGCACTCATGCGTTCGACCATTTGGATGCCCATGTCAGTTTCATGGGTTGCCATGTACCAGTCCGCGAACCCTTTGAGCCAGTTCTTGTACTGTGCTCGCTGCTGGGTTCCAAAAGGCACCCGGATCTCATGAAAGATCCGAGGAACCAGTTCCTCTCCGGTCTCTTCCTTTCTCCTGCGAATAATCGAACTCGCAAGTAAGCGCCATAAGATGGCGAGATTGGTCACTTCTGGAAGCACTTTCTCTCTAGTTTTCTTTCCGTTTTTGTACGTGGCTTCAATGACGGCGAAATCCTGAGTGAATTTCGTTTTGCCACCGTCATACGAAAACGGAAAGCGCGGGGTGTTATTTCCCAGTCCCCACCAGAGAAGCCAAAAGGCATCCGGGATGTAATTGCGAACAGGCGTTCCGGTGAGAAGCAATTTGTGCTTACACCGAAGGCCTCGGACCGCTAGGGAAGTGAGACTGTCGTCTGCTTTGATCTTCGTTCCTTCATCGACCACTACCACGCCTTGCTTGAAACAGTTTGTCAGCCAGGTGTATGCAGGTTTGATTCGGTACCGGTAGTGGACGTACCCACACCCATTGCAGATGGGGTTGTCCCAGCCTTCGCGCATGGAAGACTCACATTTTGGGCAGTACTCACGACTGGAGAGCATGACCGGGTGTTCTTCGTACTCTTCGGTTTCTGGGTTCCAGCGCTGAACTCGCCTACCAGAATCCCATTCTTTCTCCGGAAGTACGCTATTTGTCCGGCCATTTCGTGATAATGCTTCATACCACGTGATGTACCAGCCGCCCGCCGAAGGATTGTCTTTGAACCTCCGGTAGATGCTTCTCGCATCAATCATTCCGCCAATAACCTGTAATCGCTGACGGAAGAACCGCTGAGCTTCTCGCTGCCATTGCGGAACAAGATCCTGTGGAACGATGAACAATGCTCGCCGCGCCGACTGAGATGTGGATTTATCCATCATCCCTTTCGCGAAAGCCATTCCGCCCAACGTTTTTCCGCAACCCTGCTCCCAACAGAGCATGCCACCGCCTTTTAGCAGGAGCCGGGAGATATCCTCTCGCTGAAAGTCGCGAAATTTAAATCCATACCGTTTCGCAATCAAATCCAGGCGCCGCCGTTCCTTTTCGACCAAGTCGGGAAACCGGCTTCCAAGATCACCAGGATCAGGCATATCGAAATGTTCGAGTAGGAATTTGATGTCTTCTTCGGCTTCAGAAAAACAGAGCGGATCGTGCCCTTCTTCTGGAGTCACTTTAACTTCAAGCACTTTTCGGGTTTTCTTGTATTCCTGCATTTCGACCTCACCCGAAAGAAGCACTTTTGGTTTCTTTCCCCGCTCAGTGGCAATGCGGGAGCGAGCAAAGACGGGATAGCGCTTGCCTTTAATGAGACCTGCTTCCAGATGATCCCGAACACACAGGACGCTTTCGGCTTCTGTTAAGAAACCAAGGCGTTGCTGTGGTTTAATCGGGTAGAGTGGGCAGGTGGAAAGATCCGCGCCTTCAATGATGGCATGAATCGCTGTTTTTGCGGCAGGACTGATGGTGACGTAGCCTTCATCGGAGAGTCGAGTGAGGTCTTTCCAAAAACCTCGGTTCACCGCGAAGTACGACGGGTTGAGACCGTCCAGATTGCGCACCGCCTGCAGTAGACGATGATCATGACGGTGAAGAGCGATCTCCTGAAAGGCTCGGAAATGGATTTTGATCCGATTTCCTTTCAAGGTCACAACATACTCGGGTTTAGTACCGTCTTTTTTCTGCCGATTCCATTCATCGCGTAGAGCCCGCCACAACCGATTGATCTCACTGGGTTCATACAAGTTGAGAATCGTTGCTGAAGCACCACGCTGATTCTTAACCAAGCGTGAAAGACTCTCGTCCAGGTCCGCAACGTTGGCCGCTGTTCGGTAAATCTCTGGAGCCGATTCACGCATTTCGCTAGCGAAAAACACAATCGAGCATGGAAGCGTTACATTTTCTCCGAACAGATCAGGCACATCCACAATAGAGTAGATGTGATTCGCATCTTCAAGCAGTAATATTTCTCGGTCGAGACGATCCCGACCACAAATGAGAACACCCTGGCCATAATCGTCCAGGAGATGCAGGCAGTATTGGTAGCAGAGGATGGTTGAGTTGACCGATTTTGCCTCGTTGAGCGTGGGATCGTTCCAGGTCAGCCCAAATGGTGGGTTGCTAACGATGAGCGGGAAAGTCAGTCCGATTCTGCGAGCCAAGGGATATATTTCTTGAAGGTCTCCCTGGATGCAGTCGTAGGAACAGTCTTTTCCGGTCCAGTCTTTATCGATCTCAATGCCGTATCGCATTCCTTCAAGGTGCGCGTTGAGCAGGTTTCCGTTGCCAGCGGTCGGATCGAAAACAGGCACTCCTTTGCCCGTTATTTGTGCTATCCATTCGGCAACATGTTCAGGGGTAAAAAACTGTTGCAGTCCTTTTTCTCCAGTGTACTTGCTAGCTGTAAGGATGTTTTTGGATGAAGCGAGCACTTCTTCAGTGACGGCCCCTCCAATAAGTTTTGAACCTTTTTGATTCATGGTATTTCTCCTTTTCTCTGAAAGGCGGCATTGCCGCCAAAAATGGCGAACGGGAAGCCACCGCGTTAGAGCGACTTCCCGTTCATTGAGTTATTCCGCCAAGCGGAACTTTTAGATGCTGAGTTCGGCTAGATCGCCAAGAACGAATAGCAGGGCTTCTTGGACGCCTTGGTATCTGGCGAGATCTTCACCAATACGTTGACGGTCAAGATCTTCAAGCGCTTCATCATCGAAGCGTTTGTGGCACTCATCGATTTTCTCCTCGAGGTTTGTGACAAACTGCCGTAAACCACTCGCGCTTCGAACGCTACCTCTTGGTTTAGCATCTGGGTTTGATTTACCGTTTGTGAGTTGACCATTCAAACGACTTTCATTCGAAGGATCCGAAAGCGTGATTTGCGCGGATGGAGTGAAAGCAACAACGGGCGACGGCTTTGTCTGCCTTCCGGTCGCTTTATCAATCACCGTGCGAGCTTCTTCTTTGGCTTCTTTTTTGGAAGGAGTATTCGCAAGGATTTCACGAACCAGATCAACCACACCTCGTTGTTCAGAGGGAGCGCACTCAGCCAAGTCTTTACTTCTGTCCATTGAGATAAGCCCCTCATCGGTTGCCTTCTTGAGTTCGGCCGTTGAGTTCTTAAACCACTCGTGCAGGTCCTCAACGATCTTTTTGCTTTTCCCTATGACTGAGGCAGCATCCTCATAAGTGCCTCCCTTATTTCTGATGAGTTGCACACCACGAGCGATTTCCGTTGGAAGGAGATCTGATCTTCTCCGGTTCTCTTCAAGGTTACGGATCTGGGCTTCGGTGTCTGTTCCTTTGAAGAAACTGGCTTCCACAAACGCTTCTTCACCGTTCCAGAAGAATTTGTAGCCATTACCCTCTTCGCTGAATTTGTTTTTGAATTCATCGAGAAAGTTTTCGAGGATGAAAGCGATGTGGCGAACTCTACGTTCACCCGCGGTCAGATCGAAAAACTCGACCTTCTTACCATCGAGTTTCTGTTTGATGGGCCTTACTTCAACGGGTTGGATGAGGCCGTTCTGAAGTAGTGACTGGACGAATTCGGGATCGATCAGCGCCGCGCGTTCTTTGTCGCGACAGTTTTCGATAAATTCGCCAATACGAATTTGGTTGACTGGTATTAGTGACATGGTTCTTTCTCCTTTTGTTTGGACGCACCGGTAACTATCCCGTTCATTCGGGAGTTCTGTTCTAACCGTTGTGCGATGATGATTGGGTGTTAGGCGGTTGCTGGTAGGGACAAGCAGAGGGGGAGCAGGTCGAGGGTTTCAGGTGCTTGCTGGTTCAACCAGGTCTGAAGTTTCTCAAGCCGCCTTTCTGTGTTCGCCAGACCAGGGGTGGGAAGTGAATCCCCATACTCTTTGATCAGCCTTTGGAAGATTCCGATCTCCCACTCGATGAACTCGTTTGATGCGGGTCTTGGTTCGCCCACAACGAGTTGCCGCTCAGCCCTCTTTCCTTTTCTGGTGATGGCGTGTTCGGTATCGATCCACCATCGTTGCCCGTTGTAGTAGAGCGCAAGGCAGGATGGTTTCCAGATTTGGGAAAGGAGCGGTTCGAGGATTCCGTTCACATCCATTGCGGTCAGGTTGACTTCTTCCTCGCTTTGGATGGAGAAGAAGCCGTCTTCGCTTCGTACCAGTGTGACTACCGTGCCATCGGCTCTGGCAAAGTCTCCAATCTCTTCCCATTCAAGTTCATCTTGTGGTGGAAGAAGTTCTTCCAGACACGGACAATCGTCGTGTTTGTCTGTGAGATCAGAGAGATGTTCAGCGACCGACTCCAACTGGAACCTGATTTGGGTGGCTATCGGCGGGCTGTTTCTTGCCTTGGCGCGGCCAAGACTTTGCGCATATTCGGTTACTAGCCATAAGGCCTCGTACCGGGACCATTCGATTCGCAATTCACGAACCTCCGCAGGAGTCGGTTTGCGGACTGTCTCCGGTTTCTGACTATCTTCGCTCGCTTCTTCCTCCGGATCCTCTTCATCGATTACTCTCATTGGCATGAAGATGTATTTTCCGGTTTCGGATTCCGAAACGATGGGACCTCCTTCCAGGGGAAACCGAAAGGAGCGAAACCCGTGCTTGAGGGCGCGGATGAAGAACTCGCGGCTGAAGACCGATTTACAGGGGCCACCGATCCAGGTGGTATCGGTTAACACCAATTCTCCTTTGGTTTCACTTTCCGTACCGCTTGATTCGCCGTGGAAGGTGAGATTGTCTCTCGCTTCAAGAGTGATTGCCCAGCAGCGTTTCTTGTTTCCAGGCAGGTGGGGCAAGAGTTCGATCAGCTTTTCCGCATCGGTTTCAGAGACGTTCAATAAGAGTTCTGTGTCGCCGATGTCGATTGCGAGTTTTTCGATCGGTGGAAAACTGCCTTCTTTAGGTGTGACAGAGTACGTCCAGGGTCTGTTGCGAAACACCAGAACCTTTTCGGTCTTTACCGCTTCCAAGGTGCCGCTTGATAGGAGCAGTTTCTCGGGGAAACATTTTCCTGTTGGAAGAAAGCACGAGTCCTTCCAGGGGAAGGCGATGCCATTTGCTCCGTATACTTGGCGGCCGTCTGTTGCCACCATCTTGTTGTTTTCTCCATCAAGCACGATGCAATCGAGGTCGAAACGTGTTCGTTCCTCGGTCGTGCATTTCGCGCAGAGGAGGTATTCCGTCCGGAATCGGTCTCGTTCCAGGGGTTTGAAGATTATTCCCCCAGGGATTGTGATCTCGGGAAAGTCGTCCTTTGACTGAAAGGTTAGACTTGATGTCAGTCCCTTCGTCTCCCATTCTGCCTTGATCGTTTCTTCTTCGTCGCTGAAGGTGATAACCGTGTCGCTGCCGTACGCGTTTACGATTTCCTTCAACGGGTCTGTGGGAAGAATAAATGTTCCTTCCCCGTTTTCGTTCTCAGGCGATTCCGCCTCGTAAACGATCGCCTCATTAATGTTGGTACCCACTGCCCGGATGTTGCCTGGAGCGCTTTCGATACGCACCCCATGCCAACAGTTGGACAGCATTTTGGCCATGCCGGAATAAATCTCGGCAAGATGACCCTTTCGGATTGTTAGTCGCATGTTGTTGCTCCTTTTGTCCGTTTGCTCCAAGTCGCCAAGCGACTCTTCTCTGGAGCGATCAAACTGTTTGATTTCATCTCCTTTCTGTTCAGAATTCGCTGTAACAGTCTTTCGACTCTTGAAATCGCCCTTTTGGCAAAGGCCCATCGGGCTGTACTGGTTGGATTCGCGATGGAATCCGTTCATAAGGAAGTGGGAGAGGCAGGGCTCTATCCCGTTCGACCGCTTCTGGATGTCATGCATCGCAGTGGAAGTCTTTGATTTTCAGGAGAAGTAGATCTGAGTGCTCTTAAATGGTTTGTGCCGCTTGGGAGGAAGACATTTCGAATGGGCAACGCGAGGTTGCTTATGAGAAAACTCTAGCCCGATGGGCATGGCCAACTGATTCCGCTCCGGAATGGCTTGAATCTGACTGGATGGATGAAGAAGACCTAACCCCGCCACCAACCCCTCAATGGAACCCATTTTGCATGATTATCAGGAAAATAGGGCTTCTGAAACTGAGGGGGGATACATGCTCGCAAAACCTGACGGCCCCTCCCTAGAAATCGGCGGTTTAGTGGCAAAAAGTCAGTTTTACTGGCTATTGTTTCAAATTTTTCGGCTCCCCACCCTCGGGTTGTGCGTCGTTCGACGCCTTAAACACCAGCATCCCGTTCTCTACCACCACGTCGTATTGGAATCCTGGAGCCGCGCCCTCATAGGTGAACGCCAATGTCCCCACGTTGAGAACGCCTTGCGCCATGAAGAAGGGAACCTTTTCATCAGTCTCCGTAAGGAAGCCATCCTGGAAGACAAAATGGATCGTTGTGCTTTGGATGTTCCGGTGACATCGAGGATGAATTCGCCCCGATTCAGGGTGTAATCACCGTCGAACGTGGGACTGGCGGAGACCGTGGGGGAAGGTTTCAGGGCAAACAGTCGATTGAGAGTTTGTAGAGTCAAGTTCCTTTCTCTCATTGCTCCAGGGCACAATCCGGTGCGTACCAACTCAACGAAAACTTGAAAGCGTCATCGGAGTTGAACATGCCATCACCGGTAAGGTCAAAGGCGGTCCCATCGCCTTTGAGGATCGCGATCAATTCAAGTGCATCCTTTCCATCAACGCGTCCATCTGCAATAAAATCGGGATAAGGCTGGGAACAAGGCCCTTTCTGAATGAATTGATAATCCTCGACTTCGCCGTTGGGCGCATCGCCCCCCGGGGTAAGGCCCGCTTCTTCGCTGATCCGGAAGCGGATGAACGAAACGCCCGTCGCTGCGTTAGCAGGCAGGGTAATGGTTTCAATCGACATGGAACCCTGGCCCGCGGGTACGGCGACGTTAGCGAGGACCTGTTCATCCGGATCAAGCCAATCACCATCAATGTTCAGATCAATCCAGGCGTTCAAGAACGCACCGCTGTCTCCACCGTCGTAATCAATTGAAAACCGCGATAGCGACTGTCCTTCAAAGGCCGAAAGTTCCTCAGCGTCGTCAATTTCTTCATCATCCCCCACTCCATCCGAATCGTCGCCATTTGCGAATGCGTCAGCCTGACCGTCAGGTTCGGGATCTGGAGCCATGGTGCCGAGTAATGGTCCACCCGGCGTAATGATGTGCCGCGCTCCGTCATCGATCAGTGAGGTGGGATAATTAACATCGGGCATCGCCAGGAAAATATCGGAGCCTTGGATGTTGGCGCCCAACCCGCCATGTTCAAAGGTGATGCGGCTGCCATCGGCGTTCAAAGCGACCCGGCCGGCACTGCGATCCTCGACGAGCAATCGGCTGGGAACATCGGTGAGTTGCGAGAGTGTGTTTGTGGTCGTGTCAAACAAGAACAATTCGTCTTGAAAATCAATAAACGAATTCCCTGTCCCCAGCAAATCGATATTCGTCGAGAATCCGATTCGTGCACCATCAGCGCTGATGTCGGGAAAGTTGATAGTTCCAAACGTCGTCGTATTGGTTATCTGTTGAAATGAATTGCTGACAGCGTCGAACAAGAAGAGCTCTCCGTTTCCATCTGCGTTGGTTCCGACAAAATCTGCAGTCGAATCAAACACGATGCGAGTCCCGTCACCGTTAATCGCTGGATCACTAGAACTTCCAGCTGTGTCGGTGATTTGACTTAGAGTTGCAGTGCCGATTTCATACAAGAAGATTTCATTGCTTCCGTCCGTGTTCATACCGAGCAGATCTAAGAACGAATCAAACACGATTCGCGATCCGTCACCGCTGATGTCAGCATCACCATTACCCAAGAATTCTGTATTGACGGTTTCGGTGATTTGAAGGAGCGAATCGGTGACGGTATCGAATAGAAAGATTTCACTATTTCCGTCGCCGTTGGTCCCCAGCAGATCGGATCCCGATGTGAAAGCGATTCGCGTTCCGTCGGCGCTAATCGCGGGATGGGAAAGGCGAAAGGAGGCTGACGGACTGGTCAGTCCATTGGTGATTTGGGTCAGAGTGCTGGTCGTCGTATCAAACAGGAAGACCTCGCGAGAGAAGTCGGGGTTGGCGCCCAGTGGATCGGCATCCGAATCAAAGGCGATTCGCGTACCATCGGCGCTGCTCGACGGACTTGCCGCACCGCAGAAGATGCAAGATGTCGCACTGGTCGTGGATGTAATCTGTGTCAGGGTACCGGCGCTCGTGTCCTGAAGAAAGACTTCTATATTTCCGTCCGGATTGCCGCCCAACAGATCTTGGCCGGTGACGAATGCGATGCGTGTGCCGTCTGCGTTGATGGTTGGATCAAAGGCTAACTCGGTGACGGCAAATGAGATCTGCTGCAGCCCCGTCACATCATCAGCAAGAAAGATCTCGAATCCTCGGTCTGAATTGGTCCCCAAGGGATCGGTGCCATCCGTCGAGAAGATGGTCTTCGATCCGTCCAGGCTGGTTTGATAGTTACCGCCAAAAATCTGCGGCGTCACCTGCGTCAATGTGTCGGTGGCAATGGTCAGCCGGTACAGACCGCCGGTGCCGCTGCCGCCGGTGGGATCGCCATCGGTCTCGAAAAAGGCTTGGCTGCCGTCCATACTGAGGCCGACCGATAATCCCGAAATCTCAACGCCTGACGCGATATCGGTGATTTGGTCTCGTGTGCCGGCGACGCTATCGAACAGGAACAATTCCTCCTCACCGTCAACGTTCAGGTCGAAGTCAATCGCATAGAGAACTCGCGTTCCATCGCCGCTGAGCGAGTAACTGATCGTCGGGAAAAACCCCGTCGAACCAACTCTGGTCGCTTGCACCAACGTGTCGGTATCAACGTTGTACAGGAAGACTTCGTAAGTACCGTCATTGTTTTCACCGAAAGGATTGTTGGTCGCCTGAAACGCAACCACACCTCCACTTGCGCTGACCTGTGGAAGAGCCACCTCGGCGCCCGCGGTATCGCTTATTTGCCGAAGCATGCTGGTTGACGTGTCCAACAAAAACGCCTCGACACCACCGTCGGCATTGGTGCCCAGTGGATTGGAATTCGACGCATAGGCAATCCGAGTGCCATCGTCGCTGATGGACGGATTGGTTTGGGTGCTGCCGACCGTCGTCGTGATCTGCGTCAGCGCGCCGCTGGCAATGTCAAACAGGTAAACCTCGTCGTTGCCGTCGGCATTGCTGCCCAGCAAGTCATCTTTGGACAAAAACACGATGCGGGATCCGTCCCCGCAGATCCACGAACTGAAGGTGATATCATCGCCCCCAAGAGTGTCAGTGATTTGTCTGATCGTGTTCGTATTGACGTCATAGAAAAATACCTCGAAGCTCCCGTCGGCATTCGTGCCCAGCGGGTCCTGCCGGGATTCAAAGGCGACCCGTTCACCGCTGTTGCTGAACGAAAGGATGTGAACGAAGCTGTCTTGATTGAACCCGTTGGTGACTTGCGAAACTTGGCCGGTCGTGCGATCGACTGAGAAGACTTCAAAGTCGCGGTCGGCGTTGCTGCCCACCAGGTCCTCGTTCGATACATAGGCAACACGATTGCCGTCATTGCCAATGTCAAAGAAATCGGCAAACGGTTCAACAAAATCGAACGTGGTCGAACTGATTTGCTGGTTGCGGCTGGGGGCGTCACCGAAGTCGAGACCACGGATGGTGATCTCGTGATCTTCCACTTCACCATCGCCGCCTGGACCGACAAACCGCTGATCGCTGGCACGCAATCGCACGAACGTTGTTCCGGCAGATGTATCGATGGGTGCGGTCAATACGTAACTTAGAACGGTGGGCGAATCGACATCAAAATAGACATCGTTCAAAACGTGATCGTCGATTTGATCCCAGTTCTCATCCCGCTGCCAATCAACAAACACATTCAGAAATCCGGTACCGTTTACGCTCACTTCCAGCGTGTACTCCTCGGACGCCGAAACAGCCAAGGACCCGGACCAAGCGCCCGCAAACGTGTTCAAGCCGACGCTCCCGCCTTTGAGGATACCCACGGCGCCATCGTTAGGAACCGTGTCGAATTTTGTTCGAACACTTTTCGGCGAATCACCGATAGCGATCGTGGGACCTGCTAATTGCGATGTTGCAATGAGAAGTATCGTGGTGAGAATCGTCTGTTTCATATCTCCAGTCCTTTGGCGAAGTTAATCAACTCATTGCTCCAACGCACAGTCCGGTCGATACCAACTCAAACCGAACTCGATCAAATCTCGACCATTGGTCACTATATCCCCAGTCAAGTCGTAATCGGTATTCCCTTCTCGATTCCCTTGCAACAATTCCAGTAGATCTTTGGCGTCGACACGCATGTCTTCGTTGAAATCGGGGTAGGGTTGCGGGCAGGCGGCAACAACGCCAAGTTCGAAAGCGCCGATGTCGACTGTCGCGGTTCCATTTTCATCCCCATCGACGACCCGAAGGAATCCCTCTCCACGTTGATCGGTCGAAAGGGGGGCGCCTTCTCCATCGATCGCGCGAGTGTTGTCGCCAGCATCGAGGGCCGGGCTCCCCTCAAGCAGGGCGTGGGTCTGGGTGGGTCCTCCATTGTCGGCGAGAGGCCCAAGTAGTGGATCGATGGGATTGTTTTCGGTTCCGATCTGGTTGCCATTGGAACCGTCGCCGATCCCGGTCATGCCGGTTCCATTTCCGATCAGATTGGAGGCGCTGATCGGGTCGATGGATCCCATGATATCCTGATCGCCGTTCCTCGCCACAATCGTGTTGTGCATGATGAGAGGATTCTCCTCGGTGTCGGGAGTGTCGATCCCCGAGTCGTCTTCGATCGAGGTGTTGTCGACAATAGTGCTGTTAGCAATACTGAGATCTCCACCATTAAAGATCCCACCCACACCGAAATCGGCTGTGTTTCCGCTCAGGGTGCAGTTTACAATTTGGAAGGCCCCCCCGGTGAAGAAAGCTCCTCCCGCGAAAGGAGCGTGGTTTTTGGAGATTGTCGTTCGAGAGATGCTTCCCTGGTTTGCTCCTAGAATAACCAAACCGCCTCCGAAACTGAACTTTGAAAGGTTATTTTCGATGGTGGTGTCGAGAACCTCTAGGGTGTCCCCACTGAAATAGACTCCGCCCCCATCGGTCTCGGCGGTGTTGTCGGTTATTACGGAAGCCTCAATGGAGAGTTCGCCTTGGAAGAGCTCCTCAACACTCTCATCCGATGATGCGATCGCGCCTCCGAAGGAACCTGATATGTTTTCGAAGATTTGGGTTCGACGAACTTGAAGTAGCGATCTCTCACCGTGGATAGCGCCGCCGAAATCCGAGATGTTTCCCGAGAAAATAGAATCGGTCACCATAAGATTCGCGGGCGATCCTTGAGAACTGGAAATCGAAACACCCCCTCCAAAAAAATCGACAAAATTCGCAACCATGAAAGCGGTTTGGTTATCGGTTACGAAGACATTCGATAAAGTCAGGTCAGCATCGGTGGACCGGATTCCCCCACCCTTCCCCTCTACATTACCCCCACGAATGGTCAAATGCTGAAGAGTCAGTGACCCCGAACGAAGGTCGATGGCACGATCTCCAAACCCCGGTCCCTCGCCATCGAGATCCAGCCCCGAGGCATCGATCACCACATCCTCGGGGTTCCCGGTCTCTCCGGTGATGATGAGGGAGTCGAGGACATCGAGGTCGCCGGTGGCGTTCAGCTCCTCACTGGCTCCCGGGATGGTGAGAGTGTAGATCCCCGCGGGGAGAGTGATGGTGTCGGTGCCGGGGGCGAGGTTGGCGCAGTTGATCGTTTGTCGAAGGGTCCCCGGTTCGAGACTATCGTTGGTCAGGGTGACCTCGAGTCCGCAGGGGAGGCCTTTGACAGGCGGCTTTTCCTCAGGTTGGGCGAAGGTGGCTTCCGCCAAAATCAAGACCGTGAGTAGAACGATTTGTTTCATTCCATTCCTCCCATACCTCAATATCTCATAATTTGAATGGTCATCTGGCACAGTCCGGGCGCTGCCAGCTCAGGCTGAATTCGAAAACGTCGTTCAAATCGACAACCCCATCCTCGGTCAAATCAAAGGCGGTTCCATTTCCCCGGATGGTCGCGAAAAGTTCGAGAAGATCGGCGGCATCAATGCGTTGATTCGCCACAAAATCCGGATAGGGTTGGGGGCAAGGACCAGCATCGCCATCGACTTGCACCGGCGCGGAAAACTCCGACGTCTCTACCGGGAGGGAGGGAGTCCCCGAGTCTTCATCGAGATCGATCAAGAGGGTCGCGGTGGAGGTGACATAATGTCCCCCGGGAACACTTGTCGGGGAGACGAAATCGATCTGAGCATCGCCATTCGTGTCGGTGGTCACGTTAAGAAACCCGAGATAGTCACCGCCCGCTCGACCAGAAGTCGGTGCCGCAAAGAACTCGATGCGACATTCGACTTGCTGGTTCGTATTGAGCGTCCCCGAAATGGAAGTCGTCCCTCCGCTGTTGGTCGCCGCAGTCAGCACCGGATAGTTTTGAGTGCTGTTGGGTCCCTCGTCAACATCGCCGGGGTCGTTGGGCGTCGGACCATCCTCGCCCAAATCGATTCCTGATACGGTTCCCATCGACAGATACCGGTTGCCCACAATCGGATTCGCTCGCGCTTCGCCGATGAAACCCTCGAACAGGATGCAGGAGAAGAAGGCGGCCGTGGATTGTTCAAGCGTCTCGAAATCTTCGGGCGAGGCGGAGGCGAAGAACCGGAGTCGGTCTTCGTTGACCATGAAGAGCTCATCAAGACAGTTTCCCAGTTGGTCGATAGGGTTGATGGATTGCTTGGGACTGCCGCCGAGTGTGGGGAATACTCGCAAGCCTACATCGGAGTCGAAGCCGATCGCATTGCCTTCTCCCAAATTGACTCCTCCGATGGAAGCGAAAAAGATACCCGACATCCGCAGGGACTCTTCCGTGCTATCTCTAAGAATCGCATTCCCTGTCCGATCCAATCCAATCAGATTCCCCATCACTCGATCGGAACCGGCGTTTCGGATCTCAATCTCGTTGGACCCATTGCCTGAAATGAGGTTGCGGAGTTCCGGGCTCGCCCCGCCGATCTGGTTATATCTCTCTCCGTTAAAGAGGACGCCGTCCTCGCCGTTTCCAAGGGCAGTCGTTCCGGAGATGTCGGTTCCAATGTAGTTGCCCATGATCCGGCTGCCGCCGAAAGAATCGAAAAGGATTCCATTCGCCCCGAAACGGTTGATGGCGAGACCTTGGATCAAACTAAACTCCGCGCCAGTACGAATCTCGAATCCATTACCTGCAAGGTTTGAACCGTCCACTTCGACCTTCAAAACTGAGTTGAGACCGCCTAAACCGGGGAGGGTGTTTTTCAGGCTACCCGGTTGGGTGTAACCATCAGTCAAGAAGGCGTCTTCGATTCGCGGGAATTCTTTGTCCGGTCGGATGGAGAACCAACTGTGTGGCCAGTCGGGATCAATGTCCGCGATGTTCGCGTCGTCCGCCTCAGCGGTGGTCGCCACATCCGTCTGGCTGACCTGGCCGGCAACCCCGTCGTCCTGGTAGTAGAAGTGCCGGGGGTCATCGGCCGGGATATTGAAATCGATGGTCTGTTGGCCCTCCAGGAGGTTCGAGCAAAAGAAGGCTTCGCGGAGGGAGCCGATTCCATTCAGATCGGTGTTGGTCACCGTTGTTTGACAGCCGCCAACCGGCTCGACGGGCCCGAACGCCGAAGTGTTGTTGAGCGGACCCGCACCGGTGTCCGTAATGTCGGTTGCGGTGGAGGTGACAAACGGTTGGTCGGCAGGAGTCTGGTCCACGACCGCGTTGAAGAGGGCCAGGCCGTTCGCGTCCGTCGAAACCTCCGCGGACCCGAGATAGGTCTCGCCTTCCCCCAATTCCCCGGGCATGAACGGGAATCCGATGTCCTCGTCCCGGCTGGTGTTGGCGAAGAACTCGATCCGGAAATTCGAGTTGGGAGTGCTTTGGAGGATTCCCTCGATCTCGGTTCCCGAGCCGTCGTCGGAAACCGAAGTCAGGACCGGA
Organism: Candidatus Omnitrophota bacterium; assembly: GCA_029261095.1. Taxonomy (GTDB): domain Bacteria; phylum Hinthialibacterota; class Hinthialibacteria; order OLB16; family OLB16; genus JACKFH01. The sequence goes on from JAJDBZ010000323.1 coordinate 15,341, forward strand.
AAATTCTGGAGACCATTGGAACCGGTGTCCTGGTCGGGCGGGTCGGAATCGGGAGGGACGTCATTGGGGGTCGTTTGGTCGTTTGAGGAGAGGGAAATGCCCGCTCCCCTGTTCTCGAAAATCGAGTTCCGGGTAATCAAGTTTCCAGTTGCATCGCGAACATTGAACCCGGGGGAAACCTGGACACCCGAGCTGTTTCGAGAAACGGTATTTGCTTCGACCACCGACTGAGTTGGGCCGGAAGCAATCGACACCCCGGGGCCGATGTTGCCGAGGTCGAGCAGGCCCGCGGGGCCAGTCCCTATCCAGTTACCAATGACACGGTTCCGTCGCGCCTCGCGACCGCCAATGAACACACCGGACGCGTTTCCGGCGATGAGGTTGCTATCGGCTGGGTCCGGTCCGCCAAGGGTGTTGTCGGACACGCCTCCCACATCGACACCCGTCGCGCTGTTGCCGAGCGGGCGAGAACCGGACCGGTCGGTTCCGATCAGGTTCCCTTTGATTTCATTGAAGAACGCTCCGAAACCGCGAAGGTAGATTCCCCTGCCACCGGTTCCGTTGTTTCCGGAAATCAGGTTGCGAGATGAGGCTTCGACCCCTCCTATGATATTCCTCGAGGAAGAGTTGATGGTGACCCCCGAATGGACAGCCACTGTTTCGGTCGAATCGACCGGATCGTGCGCGGCCGTCCCGGAGACATCGGGGCCCAGATAACACCCTTCGATCCGGCTTCCTTCGCTCTCGAAAAAGACGCCGTCCAATTGGATCTTGGGCCCGTCGACCCGGTTCATCGCCAACCCTCGGATCGTGCAACCGCCGGCTGTCGTCCGCAGGAAACCGAATCGGATATTGAGGGCGTCTTCCGTGGCGAGAGTCCCTTCGATCTCGACCTTGAGGACACTGTTTAGCCCCTGGCCATTCGGATTCGAGTTTTCGACCGAACCAGGTTGGGTATATCCGTCGATGACAACCGGATCGGTGATCTCCTCGATCTGGCCAAGCGGTTTTATGGAGAACCAGCTGTGGGGCCAATCGGGGTCGATGCCGGAGATATTGGCGTCATCTTCTTCCGTGGTAGTCGCG
>JAJDBZ010000324.1 GCA_029261095.1 Candidatus Omnitrophota bacterium
TGGAGGGAGACCGATCCCCATGTCTTTGAGACGCCTACCGGGGTCGATGTCCCAGGAGATTTCCACTCCATCTCCCAAGCGGCATTCTTTGCCTACCCCACGGAAGAGATCGTGATTCAACCAGGAACCTACACCGAGAACATCATGGTTGCGAAAGATGTATTGCTGACGAGTCTCAATCCACTCGATCCAGCAATTGTCGAAGCGACCATCCTTAGCGGGAGTAGGACTGGCTCGGTGGTGACTTTCCTGGGCGACGAGTCGCCCAAATGCCAGGTGACCGGATTAACGATCACTCGTGGATCGCATGGCCGCGGCGGAGGAATTAATGGGAACGGGACGCTAGCAACCCTCTCAGGAAATAGAATCGTGGGAAACATCGCCTACCAGCTCGACCCGACACTCGGATATGGCGGTCAGGGGGGCGGTTTGCATGAAGTCAATGGGAACATCGTGGGCAATCTCATTTCGGGGAACCGCGCTCACTATGGGTGCGGTCTCGCCTATTGCAATGGGGATATTGTCGAGAACCGGATCGAGCAAAACGAGACGTTGCCATTCTCCTTCTTCGGGAATTTCCCCGCGGGAATGGGTGGAGGACTTTACCGGTGTGGAGGGTCGATCCTTCGAAATGAAATCGTGGAGAACATCGCGGACGGGCACGGGGGTGGGCTTGCCCATTGCTCGGGGCCGATTCGATCCAATCGAATTATCGGGAATAGCGCGGGGCCCTATCGCTTTTATGTGATTGGCGAGGGTCAGTTCCTGTCGAGCGGAGGAGGAATATTTCATTGCGATGGTGAGATTGCCGCTAACCTTGTCCAATCGAATCTCGCGCTACGGGGAGGGGGCATGGCCGATAGCCACGGTACGATTCAATCTAACCTGATCGTATCGAACACGGCAGAGGGGATTTGCCGGACGACTCAATTCGGAGGGAGGGAATGTCATCCTGGACTTGGAGGAGGCCTAATCAATTGCAACGGGAACGTTGTCATGAATACGCTGGTGGGCAACCACAGTACGGATTCGGGCAGCGCCATCTCCAACTGCTCGGGCACTATCCAGAACAACATCTTCTGGCTCAACTCCGCTCCCGAAGACGCACAGATCTACAACAGTTCCCTTCCCGACCATTGCTTGATCCAGGGCTGGATCGGCGGCGGTATCGGAAACGTCGACCTCGATCCCCGCTTTGTGGACCTCGCAAACGGAGACTTCCATCTCCGTCACGAATCCCCCTGCATCGACTCCGGTGTCTTCATCGCCTCAGTGACTAATGACTACGATGGGAATCCTCGACCCTTCAAATGGAGCACTCAGTACGATGGAGATGGGTCGGGGTATGACATGGGGGCGTTTGAGTTTTATCCCGGGCCGGACTTGAATTACGACAATACTGTGGATGCTCTCGACCTGATGGTGTTTCAGTATGATTGGGGCGCGGTTTCGGGCATTGGCGCCAAGTCATACACTCCTTCGGGGATGCCGACAGACATGGATGGGAACGGGAAGGTGGACGCCAGGGATCTGGTGAGGTTTTTGGAGGGGATAGATTGATCATCCTACCCCCCGGCAACTGGGTTGCCGGGCTACATTACATCCAACCCACTCATGAATCTATTCGAGCACCTCTTCTGAGGCTCCCTCTGAGTTGATAGCGATTTCCAGATCCCGTCGCCCACCGGGAGTCCAGCCAAGGCGTTTGAGTCCGTTGAGAGCAGCAAGTTTGTAGGCTTCGGCGAGAGTCGGGTAGTTGAAAACTGTTTCGACAAAATAGTCGATGGTGCCACCGAAAGACATGACCGCCTGTCCAATATGGATGAGTTCGGTAGCCCCCTCGCCGATGATGTGAACGCCGAGTAATTTGGCATCGCGCTGGTCGAAGATCAATTTGAGCAGACCCGTGCTGTCCCCGATAATTTTTCCTTTGGCGATTTCGCGATACCTTCCGAGGCCGATCTCGTACGGAGTACCCGCCTCCGAAAGTTCGCGTTCGGTCTGCCCCACCATTGAGATTTCGGGGATGGTATAAATGCCATAGGGGTAATGCTTGAATGAGGAAACTGGAATTCCGAATGCATGGCATGCCGCGCACCTACCCTGCTCCATCGATGTCGATGCGAGTGCGGGAAATCCGATAATATCTCCGACGGCATAGATATGGTCCACGGAGGTCTTAAACTGAGCGTCGACTTTGATGAGTCCTCGATTCCCGACCTCGATTCCCGCAAGATCAGCTCGCAATTCATCGGTTGCCCCCGTTCTCCCCGATGAAAAGAGAAGCATCTCGGTATTCACCACTCGTCCGTTTTCGAGAGTGGTTTGTACATTCATCTCCTCATCAACCTCCACTTTCTCGAAATCTTTCCCGAGGTAGAGGGTCACTCGCTCATTGCGCATCTGGTAGACCAGGGCCTCCAGAATTTCCGGATCGACAAAACGAAACATGTCCGCGCGCCGGTCCAGCAGGCGGACATCCACGCCAAGGGCCGAAAACATACAAGCGTATTCGGTCCCAATGACGCCTGCACCGATGATGAGCATCGATTTAGGCAATCTGTTCATCTTAAAATTTGGACTGAAGATCGTGTCGGTATCGAGGATGTTGATGTTATTGAACGGTACCCTGGGGGATCGGTAGGGGGAGGTTCCACAAGCAACGATCACTTTCTCCGTTTTAATCTGAGCCACTCCTTGATCCGTCTCGACCGACACCATATGAGGGTCGATGAAAGAGGCAGTTCCGGGGATGATTTCGACACCGGTTCGAGTCAACTGATCGTTGGTGACTTCGATTTCATGTGAGACGACGTGGTTAACTTGAAGGATCAAATCCTCATAGGTCACATTCTTCTTGACCGCATAGCCGCGCCCATAGAGACTTCGTTGACGGTAACCGGAGAGGTACATGATGGCTTCGCGAAGAGTCTTGCTTGGGATAGTTCCGGTGTGAGTGCAGACACCCCCGACCACTTTTCGCTTCTCGAGTAATGCGACCTTCTTCCCTAGTTTGACTGCTTGAATCGCCGCCTTCTGGCCAGCAGGACCCGATCCGATGACCACTAGTTCGACACTCTGAACACCCATCAATTGACCTCGCTCATTCTGATTTTTGATCGAACCGATACTCTTGGAGCTTCGGCGATAATGTATACATGTTCTCCTAATCTGTTAAGATTCTTATTCCTTCTAGGCCGACGCGGATCTACCAGAGAAATCTCAATGAAATTTGATCGAGACACACCGATTCTGCTTTGGATAAACATCCTGAGTCTGGACGCCCCTCTGGTCGCCGTAGTCTGGCTTTGGTTCCTATCACACCTTTATGATCGGCAGATTGAGTGGTTTCATCCATTCCTTTTAGGATCGGCAACGTGGCTGGCCTACGCGGGTGACCGAATTCTTGACGGATTGCGGTCGAACCAGACCAAGCACCTGACACCTCGTCACTCATTCGCAATCCAGCACAGGAAATCCTTGCTGGTTTTGTGGGTTTTGATTCTTACGACCTCGCTAATAACCGGAATTCTATTCCTCGACCGCCAACACTTGCTGAGAGGGATCTTCTTGACTTTTGGGGTTAGCATTTACTTTGCGCTGGTATTTTTATTTCCAAACCTGATTCGATGGATCGTTCCCCGTGAGTTTGTTGTCTCTCTCCTTTTCGTTATCGGCACTTCCTTCTTTATTTTCGACCCAGCCGATTTGAAATCCTTTGCAATCATAAACGCCTTGATCTGGTTCGGGGCAATCTGTTTCATCAACTGCATACTCATCTCTTTCTGGGAAAAGGATTCGGATTTTCGGAAAGAAGAAGTCTCCGCCGCGACCACTTCCCCCAACCTGGTTGGGAAGGCGAATGTCCTGATTGGGGTTGCAATGGGAGTGGCTCTCTTGTCCTGGTTCGGAACGCCCTGGGCCAATGCTCGTGGTGTGATCATCACAGTCGAGATGAGTCTGGCTCTCTTGTGGGTGATCAATCGATTGGAATCGCATTCTGACCTAAAGCCCTTGCTGGCCGATCTCGCTCTGCTGACCCCATTAGCTGTTTACTGGTTCCTTTGAAACAGAGGGCGCCTCTCGGCGCCCCCTCCTCATCGGAGTTCTAAGGTCCGAATTCGACAATGTCACCCGCACTCTGGGTGCCGTTAGTCGGAGCGTATTGCGCCTGACTCTGAGTATCGGGAAACATCATCATGTAACGTGGCGGCGGCCCCGCCTCCATCAACATCTGCATGGAACCGTATTCGTTGTCCGGCCCCGTGCTGAGTAGTCCAAACCCGGGCGCGCTCCCGGAGGACATGGCGTGATCGGCAACCCTCAGTTTAAATTCCCTCAACTGCATCTCCGGGGTATTCCCCGCATTGACATAGATAAAGGAATGTTTGTGGTTGGCCATCACACGTGGGTTGAATACATCCAGAGGAACATCCTGGATGAACGCAACCGGCGTGGTCAGGCTGTAGGGTACAAAGGGCATGCGCATCATCCCGTTCATATGCATCACCTGATCGTGATCATCCCGCGTCAGCGGAAATTCCCGATAGTCCAGGTGATAAGCATGGAGCGCGGTGACAATCGAACGCATCTCCGCACGAGCTTTGGTTACCTTGGCTCGCAGCTGCGCTTCTAAGAAGTTGGGCAATGCAATCGCGATCAGAATGAGAATGATTGCAATTACAATGAGAAGTTCGATGAGAGTGAAGGCACGAAATGGCTTCCACTTTCCTCGATCCATAGGTGTCGGCAAGTGTCTTCTCCTTAAATAGAATGACAAGGGGCTCTTCGATGGCGATGCCGATGCATCGCACACGGAAGAGTCAATAGGTAAAACACATGAGAAGGAGATCAGGAGAAGTCTTCGGGGGGAGGGGGTTCCCAATCGGGAATCCAATCGGAATGACGATTCAGTTTGCCTAAGGGTGTCGTTCTGGAAGTTTCGATGCAGGAATGCTCCGAGCAATCTAGAATGAAGATCCAAGAAACGGACAACGGGAGTGTAACGTCCTTCTGGGGTTCACATCCGCAACCCAGACCTCTTAAACAGATCGAGTCACCTTCGACGACTGGATACTTGGGTGCGAGACAACAACAGGCCGCTCCCATTGGGCACTGGTCTCCGCAACAGGTGCAGGTGCAAACCACTTCGGCCTGAGAGGATTCCTGGAGCCCCCATTTGGGGCCAAACTTTTTCAACCAGGCCTGTCGAATCGCTTCGGCTTGTGGATCTAGAACATTGGGTTGTTCAGTTTCAGAGGTTATTTCGATCTCTGAAATCGAAGCGGCCGCTATCAAAGAGATCGTGACTCCACATTCTGCGAGGGGTGTGGATAGAAACGACACCAAGAGGAAAAGGGCGATCCCGCGATGGGGTCCGAACACTCTCACAACTGCTCCAATACTCGAATCGAATAAAGTAAAGCCCTTGGTACATGAAAACAACCTTTGTAGTCTCCACCTTTCAATTGATGGGTGTGGTTCCCATAGCGATCGCAGTACCCAAACCACTCGCCATGCTCTTCATCCACGAATCGGTCGAACGCATAGTTGTGAATTTTCGAATGCCACTCCTCAAACAACCTGTCCTTTTTCAACGAGTACGCGAGAACGAGCGCGTACATGGCTTCCGTATGGGGCCACCAGAGTTTCATATTACATTCGAGTTGTCTCGGAGGATTCCCTTTTGCATCCATGAAATAGTAGATTCCGTCCGCTTCGGAATCCCATCCGAATTCGAGTGAACCGATCAGAGATTCGAGCGCAGAGGCTTGAACATCGGGAAGACCTTCTATTTGGGCTGCATGAAGAAGAAACCAACAGGCTTCGATCGAGTGACCAGGGTTGATGAGCCGACCTTCAGGTAGGTCGTCGAAAATCCCCTCTTCATCCAGGTTTTCGCGAAAGAGTCCGAGGTCGGGATCGTAGTGGGACAAGACTTCACTAATCGCTTGAGATCTACGGTTTCTAAGGTCCTTCTCATCAAGTAATCCTTCGAGTTCTTCGAGAAGGTTGAGATAGATCATGGGGATGGCGAGACTTCGCACCGCCCGATTCCCCGGAAGGATTGGGCGACCCAGGAGTTCCGGTTTGTTAATGAACTCCTCGATGAGCTTGAACAACCCAATGGCTTCTTCCCGGTAGTGATCTTCTCCTGTCGCACGGTACATTTCCGTAAGAGCGATCAGAAAAAAGCATTCGGAAAACATTTTTCGTTGGATCGATTTCGGCTGACCCTCACGATCTAAGGAAAAACAAACGCGCCCATCCGGCAGACGTGCAGACTTTTTAAGAAACTGCATACCATGAGCGGCCATTTCCAACCATGCGGCCTTCTTCTCAACGGTATTGTAAAGTTTGGCAAACATCCACACTTGGCGCGCCTGTAGCCAGACAAACTTGCTATCGTCGTATACCCTTCCGATTTCATCCAAGCAGGTATAGTACCCTCCATACTCAGAATCCACGGAGTTCTTCTCCCAGAAAGGGATCACTGACTCAAACAAGTTTTTACGGTATATTTCCAGATACTGTTTCATAGAACTGTTGTGCCCTCATCCTAACCCGAGAAAGGATCGAATCAACATGAGTCCTGTCAATTGGTACAAACTTCTGATCATTGTGTCCGCTTTCAGTATCCACCTGTGCGGCGAAATCCAGGGAGCTGATTGGCCCGAGAATCCAAATATCGTCCTCATATACGCTGATGATTTCGGATGGTCCGACACTTCCTTCATGGGGAGCCAATACTATGAAACACCCCATCTCGATCAGATGGCAAAGGAAGGGATGAAATTCACCAATGCCTATTCGACAACTCCGAACTGCGCCCCAAGCCGAGCCTGCCTGATGACCGGTCTCTACACGCCGCGCCATGGAATCTATACGGTGGCAAGTTCGGAACGGGGGGAGAGCAAAGATCGGAAACTGATTCCCACACCCAACACAACGGCGCTCGACTCGAAGTTCGTCACAGTGGCGGAGGTTTTTAAAGAGGCGGGCTATGCCACAGGAAGTGTTGGGAAATGGCATCTGGGAGGCGGTCTGGAGGGTGGACCTCTGGGACATGGTTTCGATTATGGAGTGGGAAGCGAGAACCTGGGGAGGAATCGTTCGCATTTCGCCCCTTACGAGAACCCTACATTGAAGGAAGGGCCGGAAGGGGAATACCTGACCGATCGCCTGACCGAGGAAGCGATTCGATTCATCGAAATGAATCAGAGCAATCCTTTCTTCTTGTACCTCCCGCACTATACCGTTCACACCCCGATCCAAGCCAAGAAGGAAATGATCGAAAAGTATCGCGACAAGAAACCGGATGGGTTTCAGGACGATCCCACCTATGCGGCCATGATCGAAAGCCTCGATGAAGGGGTGGGTAGGATTCTCACTTCCCTGGATGGATTGGGCCTTCGTGAGAAGACCCTGGTTCTGTTCTTCTCGGATAATGGCGGACATGGGGCGTATACAGATAACGCGCCACTTCGAGGTGCGAAAGGGATGCTTTATGAAGGTGGCATCCGTGTCCCTCTGGTAGCTTCCCTGCCAGGTGTCATCGCGGGTGGCAAGACTTCTGACACACCGGTTATCGGTGTCGATTTCTTCCCGACATTTTGCGAGGTAGCGGGGATCCCCGTTCCAGATGATCTTGAACTTGATGGGCAGAGTTTTGTTTCTCTGTTGCAGGGCAAAGAGAGGGCTGGGGATCGGGCGCTTTTCTGGCATTTCCCGGCATACTTGCAGAAGTATAGCTATGCACATGGGCGGGGCGGCGACAAAATCTGGAGGACCACTCCGGTGGGAGTGATCCGCAGGGGGGATTGGAAGTTGCTGGAGTTTTTCGAGGAT
>JAJDBZ010000325.1 GCA_029261095.1 Candidatus Omnitrophota bacterium
AGAAAAGCCAAACCATTCCATCCGGCGCCTGCCAGATGACAGGGTTCCCCTCTTTTCGGAAGGGTGTGTCTGCGATGACTTCGGGGGTGGACCATTCTGATTCACCTTTCTTCAATCTCATCGCCCACACCTTGGACTCCAATTCATACTCACCTCCACCACCAAAATAGGCGAGGTAGAGATCACCATTGTCGAGCTCATCGAAAGAGGCTGGATGTTTGTATTCACCAGGGAACTCGGTGCCGATTACTTTGGTGGACACAATTTCGCCGGCGCTAAACACAGCGGGTGTAAACACAACTAATACCAATAAAATAAAAAATCTTTCAATCATTTTGCTTCCCTTTCTTTCCTTGATTAAAACTGATTTCATCGTTGCTAGCGTTCACCCGATCCTCCTCAATTCCTCTTAATCGGGTGAACTCGAAATGACTGACGAGGGAATTGTGAGGATCCGCTTTTTCACTGTCATTCCTGTTCGAATATCTCAACTCCCATATCGTTCTTTCCTTTGAACAAAGCGTAGACTCGACCCTCTTCATCCACCACTGCCGAGGTTTCCTGGTGTTCCTTGGCTGTAAAGCTCAAAGCGGTAACAAAGTCTCCGTTGTTATTGAATTTCATCAGGCTGAGAGCGTTGTCTACACCCAACTGCAATGCGCCATCGTAACCTTCTTTGGTTCGAACAGTCACATATGCGTTTCCCCAGCGATCTCCGGTGAGACTATGGAAATAGACCGGCCCATCCGGTGGATCGCCGTGACAGAACGAGAACAAATAATCTCCTTCAGAATTGAATTTCTGAGAAGGACCATAATAGCCAGTGATGAAGACATCGTTGTTACGATCGATAAAGAGACCATGTGGAGAATTGACATCGGGCGGATCGAGGCCCTCTTCTCCCCAATCAAACAAGAATTCTCCCCATGGGTCGTAGACATTCACCCGCATGTTGTCGACATCAACTGTGTGGAGTCGATCTTGATCGTCGAAATCCACTCCGTGGCAGCGGAGGATCATTCCCGGTTGCATCCCTTTTTCGGCGAACATCTTGAGGAAGTTTCCTTCCGGATCGAACATCTGAATTCGAGGACGATCTCCCTTGCTATCGGTGACATAGATGTTCCCGGTGGCGTCGGCGATCACCATTCTCGGGTCCTTGAATTCTCCTTCCCCACTGCCAGAGCCCTTCCCGATCTCCTGCATATACTCCCCATCCACTGTAAAACGATGAACTTCGTGGCCTCTTTGGTCCGCGATCAGGATATTCCCATCGCGATCGAGAGCGATGCCGTGCGGGTCAGTAAGGTGCTCGGTCGTCGCTGATCCTTTGACCACGGGCTCGGACCAAATCTGCACCGATTTGTACCGGGGCGGCGAGTCGCCAATGATGACCGTCGCCCACAAATAACGATTCGCGGATTCCGGGACTTCGGCGCAAATGTGTATCTCGATGGGGGAGGGAACGGTCGATGGCGCCCGGTAAAGGCCATTCTCATCGATGGTCCCGATCTCCTCATTCCCGCCTGGGATGTCGTTCACCGCCCAGATTACTTCTTCTGGAACTCCCGCTGCCATCAACCGAGTTGGAACCATCACCACCTTGAACTGTTGCTCCTCCTCGAGTTGCAGGTTCACAATGGATGGAGAAATTTTGGCGCGATGGTACTTCGAGGCAGGTTCCGAAACCGCATGTAATTCCAAGAGAATAAGGAAAACAAGCAGGCAACAGACCCGGTGGACAGCTCGCCGCAACGTGGCGCTCCGTATTTGCTGTGCCAGTTTCTCTGTTCGTGGTAAGACTCGATTTGATTCGGCCATTCTTTCCAACCTTTCCCGATTATGGATTTCGGATGAGCCAAGCTTCCGATAGACGAGACTGATATCGCCAATTGATCCCTTGTTCATCCAATTTATCAAAGACAATTTCCAAAGTTCCGCCTTCCGTCAACTCTTGCGGAATTGGAAACACTTTTAACTCTCCCTCCACCTTTGAATATTGGGTGGATTCCAAAAGAGTTTCCCCAACCCGAGGTTTCGCATCTCCCACACCGCTGAGGCGAAGGGTGTAAGTCGCCCCCGAATTTAAACCTTCATAACGAAGTTGGTGCGGCCAGTCCAATGTGCTATGCCACGCCAATCGTTTATGGCTGAAACCCCCCTCGTGGTTCCACATGGTCGGGTTCGGCTGCTTGAACAGCATGGGATGTGCACTCAATCCCTCTGGGAATACGACATGCGGAGAGAGGCCGACATGCCCGATGTCATCGTAAAAACTCCCCTCCCCCGGGGTCTCCCAAGTCGCCAATTCTCGAAGTCGGTCAACACGCGCCGGCTCCTCGGGTATGTCCGCTACCTTATCGAATTCGTCTTCGAGCCACCAACGGTCGTTCAGTGGGACATCCACATAGTCCAGGACCGCGCCACGGTGGCCGGAGTTGGCGCCATACTTTTCGACACTGGTTTGGAACCCGATCGATTCCCAAAGATCCGCGCACAGGTCAACGATATAAGCTCGCATCCCCACGATGTCCTCTGGGGGTGAATCGGCCTCCTCCAGGATCGAGCGTGCAAGAGTAATCGATTCTTCCGATCCCTTTTCGAGGTTTGCCAAGATGGCTTCGTTGGCTCGTTTCTCGAGTGAATTGTCATTGAGCAATCTCGCACGTGTGTATGCATCGAGAGTGGCGCGCAAGGCAAACATCTGTGTCCGCCAATTGGGGGACTGATCCCCTGAGTAAGTGGCTCCGCTTTCCTTATGAAATGCCTGCCAAGAATCTCGAACCACCGGGACAGCCCCATTGGTCGACAGGGGGCCATGCCAATTGCGTTCTAGTGCGAGGATCATATCCGCAAGTTGCGGCGCGTCTTCGGAATCGAGGAAGAATCGACTGTAATCTTCGAGGATCTCACGGAGGTCTGTGGTCGGGTCCCATCCCAGTCGGGACCATGTCGCCTTATTGACATCGTCATGGGAGCCATCCGAATAAGCCAGAAAACCGACTGTATATGGGGCGAAATAATTGTGGATGAACTGCTGGTCCATCGGGCGGACATGGACCGGTTCGCGTGTGTGTGTGCGAGCATAAGCCGGATCCCAATAAGATACGGGATACTGACAACGCACCACATGATTGATGTCTGGGTAGTGACGAAGACCGTAGTGGTCGGCTAAACGGGCGCGAGTTTCTGGGATGGGAGGACTCCCTGGGCCTGCGACTAAGCCGCCGAGCCAATCGCGCGGGTCATTCTCCTCGATCCATTCGTAGACATAATCGATCTCTTCACCATGATAGCCCTGCATCGAAAGCCAGATCATCGCTTCCGGGTGGTGCTTCTTTAGAATTTCAGCGACATCTACCAAGTAGGCCATCACTTCCTTCGGATGGTTGTCACCAGGGTCCCCGCCGGGGAAGAAGACGTCATCGACACGCGGCGAGGATTGATAGATCTCCTCATGGTTCGCGAGTCCAGCCGATCTCAACTCCTTGTCCGTCAAATCGAATGTCGCGGGGATCCACATCCAAAAATCGATCCCGTACTTATCGCATATCTTGCTGAGTTCGGTATTCATCTCCAAGCGCGACATGATTTGGTGCTTGCTTTCTCTTCCACCCTCGCTGGGAATGTTTTCAATGCAATTGGCGCCGAAGATCGTTAAGTCGCGAATGTACTGTTCATATTGATCGAGGTCCCATTTGTCGTAAGTGTTCGGCCGATCGCGATATCCAAGTTGGTGACCGCGGATCGGGTATTTTGGCGCCGATTCGATCGCCGCGGAGAAGGGAAGGGATACACTTCCTTTCTTCCAGTGGCTTTTTCGCAGGATATGTCCGACTCCAAAGAGAACGCCGCGCGCGTCCGCGCCGAGAATCGTAACCTCCGATCCATTGGCATCGATCGATACCCGATATCCCTCGGGAGATATCGGATTCGCTGCATCCTTTTTCTGAACCTGGAGTACGACCCGCATACCCGTTTTCGGATCGGCCTTTGCAATCGACCAATCAAGTCCGGTTCGTTTCATGATCTCTTCCGACAAAACACGGGCCGCATTAGAAACGACCGCATCTTCCGACTTTAGTATGACCGTCGCGTTTGTGAGGTCGATGGACGGACCGGCATTTGCCGTGGAAAAGCACACGAGAAGAACGATGAAGGGCAATGGTGTGGCCAGAGATGATTTAAACATGGATTTCAACCTTTCTTTTCGGTACTCAATTTCGCACGCAAAATCGATTCGATTTTCTATTCATTGGTCCTCATCAACCAACCTGCAGCGAACCGGCTTTTTCGTCCCGACATTCCCCATTCCAACTCAAGAGACCAGAAGAGGTTCAGTGGACCATGTCGTTTCTCTCGGACTCTCTTTTCCAATTTCTCGATAAGACCTGTACCGCTTTAGTATCGCGACTCGCTGAACCAGGGGCTGAGATTACCACTACTCCAATCGGGGGATCCGTTGCTCTAACACGATCGAGTGGAAATAAATCACGATGGAAAGTATAAGGTGGGAAAGGAATGAAATCATCCTTCCCCCTACCTTTGGGCCATCAAAGAGTATCCGAGTACACCTGAAGAAGACGATGTGAATTCACCTCACAACCAAAAAATACCAATACAGGGTAAAGATTGTCCGCGGTGAAGGTTGATTCACCACAAATCAATCGATCGATCTCAAATCTAGACTCACGACATACGGCAACTCGAGGATCTAGGAGAACCAATTCTTACAAATCACCTTTCCACAATAAGGTGATAAATCCCGAATTGTTTCCCCACTTTTTGAGTACGCTCGAAATCGATTTACATTGAGTATCCTAATCCGCCGGAAGGAATATTAAAGCTCTTGACGCAAAATAGATATTGAGAAAGAAATCGAATTCGAAACCCTTGGCCTCCGCTTTAACACTCAGGTCGATGGAGTTCATGGTCTCGGTGAACATAGGAATAATCGATTCTCTAGGTTTCGAATCATGAGGAATGGGAAGTTCGACACCGAGCGGATCTTGAACTGTGGTTACAATTACATCGACATCCAAACGAACTAGAAACTTCGAGTCCATTCCAGGTCGAACTAATCAGATTCGCCCACTACGACTTGGCTGCTCGTTACACTTGACTCAACCATGTCAGGTTTTTATCTTTGCTACACTCTATTAGGAGGCCTACCAATGAGTCATTCTCAATCTCAAGAGACTCAAAGGTTTTTAGCATTGATGCCTATTTCCAGACCTTTCTTTCCAGTCTTTTTTGTCATCACCACATTCGCGGTATCGATCGACTTGCCTGTTGCTCTTGGTCAAGAAGAAAAACCTCCTCTCGAATCCCTTTCCGACCTCCGCGAAAGAATCATCGACAAATCCAATCAAAGTGATTTTGCCAACAGCTTGCGTATGTCATTGTTGAGTGCCATCGCCTTTTACCCGGATGAAGTAATTGCGGCGATATTCGAGGTTTCCCAAAATCCAGGAGCACTTGCCGAATCGATAGTTCCCGATGACCCTGACTTCAAACAGGCCCATGAATTTCTATCTGCATCGCCGGATATCCTTCAGAGAATGGGACAACACCCCGTAGCGGTCCGGATCGTAGGTGAGATGGCGGAAAACAACCTCGCGCATGCCTGGAATCTGATCGATGATCTCCGAGCTCAGTATCGAGAGAAATCTGGGGTGCCCGTCGCGGAAGCAGTCACTGGTGAGGAAGCACCTTCTCCAGTCGTGCTCGATACTGACCGAAATGCCGAAAGCGATATTGATGATCTAACAGTTGTCCTAAAATCGGGGAACACCACCTATGTTAAGAGCAAAGATGAATCCGGATCTGCTTATGTCTACTATGTCCATTCCGCTACCGATACCAATGCAATAGAGGCATCCGTTGTTGAAAAGGTTCACGGTTCAGGAGAAGCCGAGGGTGGTCAACCACCTCAAACCCGTTTCAGTCAAAATCGAACCCAAAATAAATCTGCCGGCACCGTGGACCCCACACAACTCGAGAATCCTGAAAACTGGGAACCGACCGATGGTGTCGCAGATTCCGGGTTTCGGTCTTCTTCCTCGTATGTAAAAAATCAATCTTCAGGTTCCGATCCTGGCCTTACCTTTCGTGCGAGTCAGGCGAGCACACCGAAACCTCGTACTCCGTATAATAAACCAAGGAAACAGTCTTGGGACCACTATTCAGCGGAGCCGGGGAGTGGCTCTGCCAATGACGGTAGCAGATATCGAAGGACATACCGGGAAGATGTTAGTCAGGAGGTATTTTCTGGCATCGGCCTAGACTCCAGTATTTTAGGGGTTGCCCTCGACAGGGGTCTCTACCACAACGAAGTCGT
>JAJDBZ010000326.1 GCA_029261095.1 Candidatus Omnitrophota bacterium
GGCCCTCGATGACATTTGGGAACCTCGGCACCGGTTTTGGCGGCGGGGTGATTCTCGATGGCAAAGCGATCGCGGGGGATGGCGGTTTCGCGGGACACCTCGGGCATCTCTGTGTGGTCCCAGGAGGTAGGCTCTGTCCCTGTGGGAACTGCGGCTGCCTGGAAGCCTATTGCTCGGGGACCTCGATCGGCAAACGAACCGTCGAAGCGGCCGATCAGGGGGGAGACAAGGCAAGGCCCCTCTCGGATGCCATCGCCAAGTTGAGGCGAGATGAGGGCGCGGGACCGGTCTTGTTCGAACTCGCGAAACAGGGAGATCCGTTGTCGATGGAGTTGGTGGAGGAGACACTGAACCTGCTCGCTCAGGCTCTTTCCTCCACCGTGAACATCCTGGACATTCGCCTCATCGTCCTGGGCGGCGGCGCGGGAATCGGGCTCTCCCCCTGGTTTAAGGAACTCGAGAAAAAAATCGCCGAACACTCCATGCCACTCTGTCGTGAAGGTCTCCAGGTAAAAGTGGCGGAACTCGGAGAACACAGCCTCCTTTTGGGGACAGTGGCCTTGTGCCGAGAGAGGTTGGGAGTTTGAGAGAAAGACAAATGGTTCAAGACAAAACGCCGGTCCCATTATGAGACCGGCGTTCTTTGTGGCTTGTAACGCCGTCTTCCGGACGGCTAATCGGGGCTGGCCGTCTGGAAGACGGCGCTACGACCCTTAATCGAGCAACTTCACCTTCGTCAGGTCGATCGGATTTCCTTCTTTATCGGCGACACGAACACAATATTCCCAGCCGCCACCCTCCTGAAGGACTTTAAGAAGGAGCGTATTTGTTCCCTTCTTGAGTTTGACCCCAACCTGATCGCCATCCACATCGCATCCACGGGGTTCGTTGATCTCGAACACTTTCTCACCGTTTATCCAAAATTCACAACCATCGTTGGTACCGAACATGATCTGGACTTCCATCTCATTTGGAGCGTTCAGTTCGGTGTAGGCGTATGAGGTGACAAACTGGTTCTTCTCAAAATATTCGGACATGCTGATTCTGGCGGGAATCGCCTCGGTCGACATTTCCTTCCATTCAAACTTTTCACCATTGACCTCTCCGCCCGCTTTCAGGTCCACATTCTCTTCCGGGAAGTAGGCCTTATGGAACGCTTCCCCGTTGTGGTTCGGAAAGGCCCCGATCAGATGCCATTCGTTCACAAACCCCTGACGCTTGGTGAAGATAGAACTATCGTTCCCGAGAGCCTTAAACTGCTCCAATGCGGTGTTCTTGGCATCGCCGGAGTTGGGGTGGTCGATCAACTCGAGGATCATCTCGCGTTGTCTGTCCTTGTCCCCGCCTTTCGCAATCGAGTCTCCCAATGTGAGATAGGTCCTGGCCGCATCGACCGGCACGATTCCACGATCAATGAGTTCCTTGACCTTGGGCGCGGACTCCGCGCTGCCGATCCCGCCGATGCCTGTCAGCGCTTTGCGGAGCGTATCGTCATCGTAAATAAACTCGAGGGCTTGGTGGTACATCGCGAGGGCGTGATCGGTTTTCCCATCGGCGAGAATACGGTCGGCAAGTTTCAAATAACCCTCGCGTGCGGTCTTGGCGATGGGAGCGACCTCGCTCCGTGAGTTTTCGAGATAGACCTCTTCGAGGTCGGGTCCCGCCGAATCACCGAGGATCTCGATGGCGGTCATCTTGGTGGCTCCATTTTCGCTTGACAGGGCTTCACGAAGAATGGAGTCGACACCGGAAACCTCGCGCTGAGAAAGGGCCCGCAGGAGGGCCGCCTGCTCCTCGCCAGTGGCATCGGAATATCGTTTCTTCAGCATTCCATCGACATCGCTCCCTTTCCAGTTCACGATGGTCTCGGCGGCTACAGAGCGGACAGCGGCGGAAGGATCGGCCATCTTCTCTCCAAACAAACCCAGCGTTTTCGGGTCATTCAGTTTGGCAATGCCGATCATAGCGCCACACACCACATGTTCATGAATAGCGCCCTCCATCAATGATTTGTAGATCCTGAGCGCCTTCTTTTTATTCCCAGCCATCGCCTCGGTATCGGCAAGCCGTAAGAGAGTATCGGGCAGGCGGCGATTTTCGGATTCAGAGGAGAGCGCCATGACCGGAACGCCAAAATGACCTTTGAGCGGAACGCCTAAACGTGAATAGGCATCGAGAATCTCGATCCGCAGAGAGGGGTGGGCTTTCTTGTAATACTCCGCGAGATCTTCAGCAACCTCGGAATCTCCTTTGTGTCCAAGGGACTGAATGATTCGCCTCTGCTTGTCCACCGAAACCTCTTCAAGTGCTTCAAACAACTCTTCGGTGGCATCGTCATCGGGGATCTCTTCGAGACAACGGACCGCGGGTTCGAAGAGATCGTCATCTTCGAGGCAATCGGAAATGGTATCTACCGCCTCTTCGGTTCCGACATAGTGGAGTAGTTCGAGGGCTTCATTCTTCGCGGCCCAAGAACTCTCTTCCTCAAGCACTTCGATGAGTGCTTCCTCCGCTTCCTCAGACTCCTCCTCCGCCCCCGGGCGGCCGGCATGGTGAACAATGTTCATCATCGCGTGCTGGACATCTTTGACCACAAACTGATTCTCATGGTCCATCAAACCGGCGAGCGGTAGGAGTGCATCGACTCCCGCTTCCGCCGCTTTGTCAGCCGCATCCACGCGGAATTCAGAGGTTGCGGATTGAATCTTTTCGATCAGGGTTTCGACATCTCCAGCCGAGGCCATAGAGACGTATGCGAAACTCAAGGCAAGGGCCGAAAGAACGGTCGTCCTTCGTCCCCTGTTCGATTTATTTTGAATCCTATTCATGGACTTTTCTCCTAAAGTTCTTTCTCGGAGTCGGCGCTCCGGTTTAGAGGTGGTAACTCCCCCGTCCGGGACGGGCCAGATAACGGTTGGCTTCGGGATCGTTCTTGAACTCGCGTTTCAACGGATCCCAGTGGAGTTTTCTTCCGACCAGATACGAGATGTTCCCGATGACACACATATCGGCCACCGCGACACCATCCTCGATCGGCATAATGGGACGATTACGCGTTTTCATGCAATTATAAAAATCCGTTTCGTGGCCAGGGCTGCGAAAGACTTGGACTCCTCCGGGTGGCGGGGAGTACCGCATCGCTTTGTCTTCGGTGTCGCATCCACCATCGCCGCCATTGACCAAGAGATTCCCTTTGCTGCCGTAGTAGGTCGCGCCAAATTCCCGACCGGATTGAGGTTCGCCGGGTTGCGCCCAAACGATCTTCAGGTCGGGGTCTTTGAACTCGTAGGTGATTTCCATATCGATCGGGCAATCGAACAGACCTTTTTCCGGCGGAGTTCCGGTCGCTTCGACACTCACAGGAGCATCCGCGGTCCGGTTGAGGACAAACAGAATCACGCTGAATACATGCGCGCCACGGTCGCGGATGTTTCCGCCGCCGTACTCCATGAACCAACGGAAATTGAAGTGACAGCGAATCGGGTTATAGGGGACCCAACGGCAGGGGCCGAGCCACATGTCCCAATCGAGTTCCGGGGGAACCGGTTGATCCTCAACCCAATCGCTTTCACGGTTGACCGCGTGCCAGCAAATCACTTCTTTCACATCTCCGATCTCCCCATTCTGGACATAGGTTGCGGCGGCATGAGCGGCTGGGGTGGAGCGCCCCTGGCTGCCGACTTGAACGATGCGGCTGTAACGCTTGGCGGCATCCACCATCGCCTTCCCTTCCTCGACGGTATTGCAGGCGGGTTTCTGGACATAAACATCAAACCCCGCTTCACAAGCATGGACACACTGCAATCCGTGCCAGTGATCGGGGGTGGCGATCACCATCGCGTCGATGTCTTTCCGTTCGAGCAGGTGACGGTAATCCGTGTATTGGTCGGGGTATTTTCCTCCCCGTTCCACGACGAGGTCGCAAGCGCGTTTCATGTGGTTCTGGTCGACTTCGCAGATGGCCACGGAGTGGTCGCGAATGTGACTGCGCCCCATCCCCCCGACACCGATATGACCCGTAATGATGCGATCATTGGCGCCCGGTCTACCGGGCGCCGCAAGAACATCGCGCGGAATGATTGTCGGGACGGTGATTGCCGCCCCGGTTAAGGCCGTCTTATTGAGAAACGACCTCCGGGAAAGTTTCCCGTTCTTCAAAAGTGTTTCCGACATTGAATTGGACCCTCCATCCTTTGGGGTTTATTGCTTCAACTTTCATCCGGAAGTTCTTTGTTACTAGGCCTCCGGTTCAAATTCTTTCTTCAGATCTTCGTACATTTTGCGACGTTGGTCCTCCGGGGGTTTCATGCATGTGTTCGCTTTTCGATGTGTTGGCGGATCGGGATTCTGATCGTCGAGTACCCTGATGTGGATTTCGTCTCCGATATTCAATTCTTCATTGAACCAGTTCAAGAATTCGCCAGTCGGAGTATCCAATCCACCCACGTCCAAACGCATTTCTTCCTTCACAAAATCGTCCGAATCGGGCCACATTTTTCGCAGGGCTTCTATATCACGGACGACCCAGCTCGCGATCACATGAATGCTGCCCAGATCGCCCACTCCGGCTTTGACTTTTTTCTGGCCGTTAGTGGAAACTTCGAAACAAATCATAGGTTCCACCCTCTTTGTGTAGTACCAAACCATTTCCTCCCGCAAACTTCCCTCCGTGTCATTCCGACGTTAGGAGGAATCTGTCGGGAGATTGCATTTCTAAATTCTCACCCTGCTTCACAAGCACCCGAGTCCGTTTCAACGGACGCCTCTGTGGGTAGCGACGCGGTTTGAACCCGTCGCGGGATTGGGTCGCGCCATTCCGATTGCGACAGGACGACGCGGCTTTCGGCATCGATTCCAGTTCGCCACGGAATCAATTCCGTGGCTACACAGAGAGGTGTCTGTTGAAACAGACTCTTCATCGATCGAAGCCAGGAGAAATTGATCTATTTTTGCACTCTCACCAGATTTCTCGCTTCGCTCGAAATGACACTACTGGAAGCTTCAGTATTACGGTTCCGCGTCCTCCACAACGGCTAAAATTCCCACATAATTGAAACCGATATCCTCGCGTCCCAAACAGGGGGAATACATCCCGGATAATGCCCCGTCAAGGTAAAGCGCGTTCTCACACCCGAGATGATCCCTAAAGTAGGAAGCGAAGGTGAACAAGTTTACCGCTTTTTGGCTGATCGCGAAAACCACCCGGTCCTCGGAATCGATCCCGACCCCGTTCCGGACATACACGCTTTCCGAATCGGGGTTGAATTTGGGATGAATTTCACCTCGATAAACCAACATGGGACCTGATTGAACCGCAAGTTCGGGTGTGGCGCCCTGGGCAATATAATCGGCGGTTTCCAGGATGGCCGGCTCGCCCTGCTGAATATAGAACACACCATTGGGGACCAAAGAAAAATTTCCATTCCCACCGGTGGATCGGTTGATTCTGCGCAAGGTTTTTCCGTTTTCGATATGCAAGCCGAGCGGGGTGTAGTCCTCGGCGTATATCCCGGAGTTGGTGGCAAAAAGGAGGGTCTTCCCCTCTTCCTCGATTTCCTTCCGCAGATGAACGAAGTTCTGGTAACGGTCGCCATCTTTGTCTACCCAAAAGAGAGAGAGGGGAGTGCGACTGAGATCAAGCCGAACGGTGTCGAATCCGGTGCCTTTGAATTGAACCCTTTCGCAGTGGAGAGTTGGGGCTTCGGCCGACGCTGGAAACCCCTTCAACGGATTCGATACGAAGAGTAAAAACAAAAGGAGTAAGGGGATTCGAGAGAGCACACAATGAGGTTATCATCTTTTTGTCGGAAGGGGAGACGATCATGAGGAATCGCCTGGAGGCTATCGTTAAAGTGAAAACAATATCGGGAAATTCAAGAGTTCTCTTCATACCCATCGTGTTCGGGGTTCTGATATTAGGCAATGCACCCATGCAGGGTGCGGATTGGCCCTCCTACCTTGGCCCGAATAGAAGTGGAATATCGGAGGAAACGGGTTGGATCCCTACATTCCCCAAGGAAGGACCCGAAATTCTCTGGCGCGCGCGTGTCGGAACCGGGTTCGCGGCGGTTTCAGTGGCGAATGGTTCGGCTTATGTGGCGGGTAACAAAGAAGGTGAGGACACACTGTACTGCTTTGACGCCGTAACGGGGAAAGAAGTTTGGAAGATCTCTTACCCCTGTCCACTTTTTGAAAAGAATCATGAAGGAGGGCCAGCGGCAGCGGCGACAATCGATGGAGATCATGTATTCCATCTCTCCCGCCAGGGTGAGATCCGATGTTTGGAAGCAAATTCGGGAAAACTCGTCTGGGAAAAGGAACTTCCGGTCACACATGGGGTGACATTCCCTGACTATGCGTTTTCGGCGACTCCTCTGATCGAGAAAGATTGGGTCATCGTGGATATCGGGATGGTCTTCGCATTGAACAAGAAGGACGGGGCGCTCGTTTGGAAGTCGGAAGACTATTTGGCGGGGTATGGCTCTCCCATTGCTTTCACAGTGAATAGTCAAAGGATTCTGGCGGTCTTCAATGCCGCAGGACTGACTCTGCTGGATACGCAGAATGGACAGACGTTAGACCAGCATGAGTGGCTGACTTTCGCCGACTGCAATACGACCACGCCCCTATTGATTGGGACAGATCGCCTGTTCATCTCCACCGGATACGACCGGGGATGTGGACTCTTCGATGTCTCCGACCCACGATCGATTCGGACTGTCTACGAAAACAAGAACATGAACAACCATTTCGCAAACTCGATCCTGGTGGACGGTTACCTCTACGGCTTCAACGGGCAGATGCATAAGGGGTTGGTCCCCCTGGAGTGCCTCAATGCGGAGACAGGTGAAACGATGTGGTCGACCGAAGTGGTTTCGAACGGTGCTCTGATCGTTTCGAATGGCTCGATGATCATCCTGACCGAGGACGGCGAACTGGTGACCGCAAAAGTGTCGCCGAATGGATACGAAGAGATCTCCCGCGCCCAGGTTTTCGGAAGAAAGGCCTGGACCATGCCGGTGCTCGCGAACGGGAGAATCTATTGCCGGAATATCAAGGGGGAGGTGGTGTGCGTTTCGGCCCGAGGGGATACACAAGAACAGTGAACTTTCAAACCCCCGATTGAGCGAGATTCGACAGGAGGTTCACGACTTTTTCATCATCCCAGGCCGCCGCGCCGAGGTGTGTGCCACGGATCTTCCCCTCGCGGTCGAGGATGTAGGTTCTGGGAATCCCATCGGGTGTCCAACGGTCGCCATCGCTGGGGCTAAGCAGGAACATCTCCCGAGGGTAGCCCTCCTTCTCAACGAACGCTTCGACCTCTCGGCTGGTTTCATCCGAGACGCAGAGAACCTCGATCGGTTGCTCCTGGGTTTTCTCTCGCAGCGAAACAAGGTTGGGCATCTCGGCCACACAGG
>JAJDBZ010000327.1 GCA_029261095.1 Candidatus Omnitrophota bacterium
GACACGCGAGTCAGTCGCCCCAGGTTTTTCAGAATTTTTCGTTGGTTGGCCTCTCGAAGACGTATCGAAAGGGTCCGTGAAATCCCTTTATAGAGGACAGGGTTCTTTTCGCAGATCTCATCGAATCTATCACCTTTCAGAGCGAAAACTCGGGTCCGCATTGTTGCCGCGACATTCGCGGAGACCGGCTCTCCGGTGATGACCGACATTTCTCCGAAATGATCGCCCGGCCCGAGATACCCCAGAGTATGTTGGTCCTTGTCGTCAGTACCAAGCGTGACTCGGACTTGTCCTGTTTTGATGAGGTAGAGAATGCCCCCGACCGTTCCCCTTCGGCAGATCAGATCTCCTCGTTCGAACTGTTTCTCTTCGATCGATTCCATGACCTCGCAAAGTAAATCGTCTGTGCACGATTCAAATACAGGGATGTTTCTCATCAACCGGACGGACATGACTGTCGACATCCCTTTGGTGAGGAGCGGGTCTTTCTCGCACAAATCACGGAACCGGAAACCGTCAACCACAAAGACACGTGCTTCTGTTGTTGCGATCACATCGGCCGAGACTTGGTCGCCCGTAAGAACCGAGATTTCGCCAAAGTATTCACCAGGACCCAGGTTACCCAGAGTTTCTAGATTTCCCTCCGCATCCCTCCGAATAACCCTCGCTTCGCCCTGATCCAGAAGATAGAGCCGTTTGCCATCCTCGCCCAGTCCACAGACCATTTCACCATGCGCATAAGTTCTCACCACGATCGAGGTGAGAACTTCATTGATACGATCAACTGACTCCTCCTTGAAGATAGAGAAGCGAGTCAGGGAAGAGGGAGAAAGGTTTTGGCTGCTTATAGGCATGGATTCAATGAATCTCTACGAACCAACCAGATGGTCTTTCAATGCAATCTGCCACGGACGCATGACTTCCAAACCTTGCGTACGAAGATAGAAATTGTCAAGGACGGAATGTTTTGGACGAGGAGCTTTTTGTTTGAAAACCTCGGATGTGACCGGCCGGATCAATTCCAACTCGCCGCCCCCTACCCGTGCGGCTTCGACCGCCCATTCAAAACGCGAACAGGAACCTGTGTTGACTGAATGGTACAAGCCCCGAGCATCGGCCTCCAAGAGGTGACGGATTTGGGTGGAAACATCTCCCACCCAGGTGGGGCAACCGAATTGGTCGGTAACAATCTGGATCTCTTTTCCACTCGTGGTTTGCTCGACTACCCAGTCGGTGAAATTCCAACCTCCCGGTCCATAAAGCCATGCAACCCGTAGAATCAGGTAATTCTGACTGAGTTGACGGACCTCCACCTCTCCACGGTACTTCGATTTACCGTAGACAGAGAGAGGGTTCACTTCATCGTACTCTCGGTACGGCGCATCGTTTCGAGTTCCATCAAAGACAAAGTCCGTCGAGAAATGGACGATCCTAGAATCGAGGGCATTTGCTGCCGAACACAGGTTCCTCACGCCGACGCTGTTAACCGAATAGGCGATATCGATTTCGTCTTCACATCGATCTACTGCGGTAAAGGCCGCGGCGTTGAGGATGACGTCCGGCCCAAAACCGGAGACGCTCTCTTTCACAGAGGCGTAGTTCGAAATGTCCAGGTCGCTATGAGTAAGTCCCCTCACCTCGTGATCGCGAGAAAAGTCTTGAACCAACCTTCTCCCGAGGTTTCCTCCAGCGCCTGTAACTAAGATCTTCATCAAGACTTCTTGTTCGCACCCGTGTCGAAGACCAGGTTGCTGACTTCGATCATCGATTCGAAGGACTCACCGGCATCTCCCCACCATCCATCCAAAACCGAATAGGTCATTTCGCCTCGTTTGATATAGGCGTTGTTGACATCTGTAATCTCGAGTTCGCCTCGTGCCGAGGGTTCGAGTTTCTCCACAATGTCGAAGACGTTTTCGTCGTACAAGTAGATCCCGATTACCGCCAGATTGCTTTTCGGGTTATCCGGTTTCTCTTCGATTCCTAATACTTGATCATCTTTGATGTCTGCGACCCCATACGGTTTTGGATTGGGAACTTCTTTCAAGAGAATCTTTGCGCCCTTCTCTTGTTTCTCAAAATCATCAACCGCTTGTTTGAAGTTTTTCTCGATGATGTTGTCACCCAACATCACAGCGACTTTCTCGTTCCCCACAAAATACTTGGTCAGCGAAAGAGCATCGGCGATCCCACCTTCTCCTTCTTGGTAGGTGTAATTGAGATGAGGAAGTCCGAATTCCTTCCCATTCCCGAGTAACCTTAGAAATTCTCCCGCATGATTGCCGCCGCAAACAATCAGAATATCTTCAATCCCCGCATTCACCATGGCCTCGATCGGGTAATAGATCATCGGCTTGTCATAGATGGGTAGGAGATGTTTGTTGGTAATTTTAGTCAATGGACGCAAACGGGTTCCCAATCCGCCAGCTAGAATAACACCTTTCATGAAGTCGCTCCTTTAGGAAATAATCTCTGTAAACCTTAGGATCATACAGAATCCTTCGCCAATAAGAATAGCACCATCCGACAAGAGTGATTCCGATGGATCGATTGAACAGATAAGGAAAAGAGGTTGGACCCCTAATTCGATCTGACCATAAGGACCTTATGGCTTGAGCGAATAGGGTTAAATAACGAAATTGAGAAGGGTTTCTTGAAACCCGTCAATGGCAAGCATTCTGTCCGAATAAATCCTGCTTTGGTTGCTAATCTTTTCAGTTGACGGAGGGTGTAAATCTGATACACGCCTTCATCTGTCCCCCAAATTTTCCGTCTCATAAACTTTCTGCCATCCAAAGTTGTCAGGAAGCAGGTCGCCGATAGGAGATTCGGGGTGCTGACATAACCGAACCCGCCGGGATGGAGAACTCTGTGGATTTCGCTCAGAAACTCAAAGGGTCGGGTTAGGTGTTCCAGGGTATGGCGGCATAATACCAAATCGAACGACCCGCTTGAAAAAGGAAGTGAATACCCGTTTCCCAGAGTATAATTCTGATCCGGATTTGCATGAGATTTTGCTAGGGTCAGTTCAGTTAAGTTCAAATCGAGGCCTGTGACCCGGCCCTCGTTACCCATCAGAAGTCTTCCATACGCTCCACGTCCACATCCTAAATCGAGTATGTGGGCACTACCAAGGTCGATATAAGTCGATACTTGGGCGCGAATTTCCGAGGCCTTTGCTTCGTACCCCGCCGCAATTTTCAGATCGAATTCCCGACAGAATTCCAAATACTCTGGATCGACTTCCAGGTTTTGGTAATACTCCTTGGAATCGGCCGTATTCATGGGTGGATCGGTCATTGATTCTATAAATTCCTTAAAAGGCTCTTGACTCTCTCAATCTTTCCGAACACATTCGCCATATGATGAAATATGCCTTTTGTAACGAACCTTTCAAAGACCATTCCCTCGATGAGACCTGCAAAATCCTGTCTGACATCGGGTACGACGGGATCGAACTCGCCCCATTCACCTTCTCGGAAGATGTCAGGAAATTGGACAAAGCGGCTCGCTCGAAGATTCGCGGGACCGCGGAGGATGCCGGACTCGAAGTTGTGGGAATACACTGGCTCCTCATTTCTCCCACTGGTTTTCACTTGACTACCGAAGATGAATCCATCCGCGAATCCACATTCGAATTCTTGGTTTCGCTCCAGGAATTCTGCCATGATGTGGGAGGTAAAGTCCTCATCCATGGATCCCCCGCGCAGAGGAACCTCGATGACGATCAGAATCGAGAAGTAGTCGAACAACGGACCCTCGACATTTTCCGCCGTCTCGGTGATTCGGCGCAAAAACTAGGTGTGATTCACTGTCTGGAGCCGCTAGATGCGGGGCAGACCAACTTCATTCAGACCCCCGCCGAGGGGTTCGATTGGGTGCAACGGACCAACCACCCCGGATTTCAAATGATGCTGGATGCGCGTGCTTCTTTTGAGGAGAATCTCGAACCTGGAGACGAACTCAGAAAATTTCATACCGCGATTCACCATGTTCACCTAAACGACAAGAACCTGCTGGGTCCTGGAATGGGTGACTGCGAATTCGAGCCGCTCTTCCAAGCGGGCCATGATATCGGATTCGAGAAATACTATTCGGTCGAACCATTCGATTACTCGCCTGGCCCTGAAGTGATTGCTCAGAAGAGTTTTGAGACAATACGGTCACTTCACGAGAAAATTTTTGCGTCACCCAAGTAAGGATGGATTTCCAGCTTATGAATTATGCAAAATCGAAACAACTCCTCGAGCGTTCTCGGAAAGTGATTCCCGGAGGAATCTCCAGCAATGTCCGGGCCTTGTGGCACCCACACCCGCTTTTCTACGATCATGGCAAGGGATCTCACATCTGGGATGTCGATGGGAACGAATCCATTGATTATGTCCTCGGGCGTGGCCCGCTACTCCTCGGGCACTCCCCAAAACCTGTTTTCGATGCCATGTGTAAACAGCTCGAGCGTGGACTCCACTATGCCGGACAGAGCGAAGTCGAGATCGAGGCGGCGGAAAAGTTTTGTGGTTTGGTCCCCTGTGCCGACCGAGTCCGATTCAGTTCCACTGGGTCAGAAGCGGTCCATGCCGCCCTGCGTGTCTCACGCGACCACACCGGCCGGAAGAAAGTTCTACGCTTCGAGGGTCATTACCACGGCTGGTTCGACAACATCGCATGGAATTATGCCCCCAACACCGAGGGGGAACCTCGTTACCTCCCACGTAACCAGCCCACTACTGGTGGACAGCCCGAGGAGGATGGTGCCAATGTTGTCGTTCTGCCATGGAACGACCTCGATTTGGTTAAGAAACTCTTCTCGGAAATGGGTGGAGAAATCGCCGCGATCATCACCGAACCCGTGTTGTGTAATTACGGTTCCATTCTACCTCTGCCGGGGTTCCTGGATGGTCTACGTGAACTTTGTACAGAAAATGGCTCGGTTCTGATTTTCGACGAGGTGATCACGGGTTTTCGATTTTCTCTCGGCGGCGCCCAAGAACATTTCGGTGTTACTCCGGACCTCGCAACCTTCGCTAAAGCCATGGGCGGCGGAACCATCGTCAGCGCGGTTGCCGGAAAGGCCGAAATTATGGACCGCTTCGGGTCTTTGTCCGCCAACCACTCTGGCACTTACAACGCGAACCCAGTCGCAGCGGCCGGAGTCAAAGCCGCCCTTGATTTTCTTTCCGCCAATGGTGGCGCGGAATTGAAAAAAGCCCAATCTACGGCAAAGAGTTTGATGGTTGGGCTGGAGGAGATCGCCGAATCGACTAGCCTCCCTCTCACCATCCGGGGTGTCCCTCCGGTTTTTCATGTCTCCTTTGTTCCTGAAGGATCAGAGCCTGTAGTCGACTACCGTAGCGCCCAGCTGGCAGATTCCGAGATGCTTACCCGATTCTGGTCGGGACTTCAGAACCGTGGAATTCGTGTGGTTCCCGAAGGGCTGTGGTTTGTCTCAACCGCTCACACAGCCGAAGATGTCGAGAAAACCCTTCACGCCGTCA
>JAJDBZ010000328.1 GCA_029261095.1 Candidatus Omnitrophota bacterium
CCGAAAAAGAACTTATGCACGGCGGGCTGGATACGCGGAGAGGATCGGGCATACTCGATCCGAATCCACTCATGACAAGCGGGCCGAGTCACAAGCATGACAACACAGAAACCAACGGAAGAATTCTTCAAAGTCCATCAGCGCACCAGCAACTGGAGATGGCCGATTCGTATAATTAAATGGGTTTTTGGTCTCATATTCTGTTTTGTCCTTCTCGTCAGTTTGTGTCTAGCCGGAATCTATGGTTACTACCGCAGCATCGTGAACGAGAAACCCGGCGGTCTTCAGGTTGAATATCAACCGGGAGAACTCCTCTCCCAAGTCGATCCGTTTATCGGAACCGGTGGTGTCCCTTACCTTTGCGCCTACAACTCTCCCGCGGCGACCACCCCCTTCGGGATGGTTCGGCTCGGACCGGATACCGCCTCCATGTTGATGGACATCCCTGGCCTCAATTCCTCCGGATACTATTATGGCGACAACAAGATCATCGGCTTCAGCCACAACCGTCTCTTGGGCGCCGATGCCCATGATGGGGGCAACTTTCGTATCTTCCCGACAATCGAGTCACTAGTTGAAGAGAAACGATCGATGGACCGGTTCACAAAATTTTCGCACCGGGAGGAGGTCGCCTTCCCCGGCTACTACGCGGTTCGTCTCCCTTCCGAAAAAGTCCTGGTTGAACTGACCGCCACCCCGCGAGTGGGAATTCATCGGTACACCTTCAGCAGTCCGGAGGACCCTCATCTCATTCTCGATATCACAAGCTCCTTGGGCGATGCA
Organism: Candidatus Omnitrophota bacterium; assembly: GCA_029261095.1. Lineage (GTDB taxonomy): Bacteria > Hinthialibacterota > Hinthialibacteria > OLB16 > OLB16 > JACKFH01. Next base: position 784 of record JAJDBZ010000328.1, read on the forward strand.
CGGACTGAGGGTGGAAAGGTTCGAATCCTTCCGGCATCCCATGAGATTGAGGGTTCGGTTAAAAATTTCGGGTCTTTTTCGGGGCGATACGGAGGACTCGAAGTGTTCTTTGTCGCACAGTTCACTCACCCCTTTAAGGAGACCCGAACTTCGGAGCAAACTGAATCCATCCCAGGTCGGATTGAAAGCGGAGGGGATCAGGTCAGAGCAGAGGTCACATTCGCGAACGATGGGGCGGAAACCCAAATCGAAGTCCGTTTAGCGCTCTCGCATGTCAGTATCGAAAACGCCCGGCAAAACCTGAAGGTGGAAGCCGAAGGAAAAAGTTTCGAGGCTTTGGTCGAAGCGGCTCGGGAAGCCTGGGAAGAAAAAATGTCCCTCATTTCAATCGAAGGGGGGACCGAGCGGGAACGACGGATTTTTTACACGGCGCTCTATCGATCCTTTCAGATGCCCACCCTGTTCAACGATGTCAATGGCGAATACCTCGGATTCGATCGGCAGGTTCATACCGCCGAAGGGTTTCAGTATTACACCGATTTTTCTTTATGGGACACCTTTCGCACGGTCCATCCGCTTTTCAATCTGATCGCCGCAAAGGACCAGCGCGACATGGTGGTCTCTCTGGTGGAGATGGCCAAGGCGGGCGGAGCCTTCCCACGTTGGCCATCGGGGGCGGGTTACACCAACTGCATGATCGGGACCCCCGCTGACATCATGGTGCCGGAGGCCTATCTGAAGGGGATTCGCGACTTCGATGTGGAGACTGCTTACACCAAGATGCGCGAAACCGCGTCGGTGGAGAAACCCGAGGGAACAAAGTTCGCGGGTCGAGGAGGACTCAACGATTATTTGGGATATCAGTACTGCCCTTCCGAGAAAATGACGAAGGCGCTCGGAAAGACTTTTGAATATTCTTACGCCGATTGGTCGCTTGCCCAACTCGCCAAGGAATTGGGTCATCCTGAAGATGCCGCGCTCTTCTCCGACCGGTCGCGATATTACCAAAACCTATGGAACCCGGAGAGCCAATATTTTCAGCCGCGGTCCTCCACCGGTGAATTCCAGAAGATCGACCCGCTGCAGCTCTCCTACACCGACTCCGAAGGAATCCTAACCGATGATTTTGTCGAGGGGAGTGCGCTGCAGTGGCGGTTCGGGATCCCGTTCGACCCGGAGGGATTGGTCTCTCTTTTCAAAAACCCCGAATCCTTTGTCGAAGAATTGGAATCCTACTTCGAAGGATCCACAAAGGTGGTGGGCAGTTGGAATCCCGGCCCTTATTACTGGCATGGGAATGAACCGTACATCCACTCCGCTTATCTCTTCAACGCTGCCGGAAGGCCGGACCTGACTCAGAAATGGGTCCGCTGGATACTGGATACCAAATACAGTGACGATTATGTCGGACTCGATGGGAACGATGATGGCGGGACTCTTTCAGCCTGGTATGTCTTCAGTGCCCTCGGGTTCTATCCCATCGCGGGAAGCACTCGGTACGAAATCGGATCGCCTTTGTTCGATGGGGCAACAGTCCGGATTGGGGAGAACGAATTGGAAATCCGTGTGGATCGTCAGGGGCCCGACAATGTCTATGTCCAAAACGTCTTCTTGAATGGCTCGCCTCTGGAGGGAACCTCATTCGATCATGAGGATATTGCCGGAGGGGGAACCCTTCATTTCGTTATGGGGAGTTCTCCGCCAGAGAAATAATTCCATCCCACCTCCGCATTGAAACCTCACTCGTGGTACTTGATCCCATAACCGAGTGACGCGCCGCCATCCGGACAGATGGCCTGTCCGGTGATGAACGAGGCCTCATCGGAGGCGAGGAACGCGCAGACCTCGCCGATCTCCTCGGCGGTCGCCATCCTTCCGAGAGCGTGCCATTTGTCGACTAAAGCGAGTGCGGCCTCCGGATCGTATTCGCTCTCCGCCCACTCCTTCACCAGCGGTGTCATCACCCCCGCCGGGCAGACCGCGTTCACGCGTACCCCATCGGCGGCAAGGTCGAGCGCCAGCGCGCGGGTCAGACCGATCTGCCCCGCTTTGGTGGGAACATAACTCGGGGCTGAGGTTTGGCCGATGATAGCGACCTCGCTGGACATGTTGATGATGTTCCCTTTGGTCTTCTTGAGATGAGGGATCGCAAACTTGCAACCCATGAATGTGCTCGTCAGGTTCAATCGAAGGAGGCTCTCGAATTCCTCCACCGAGATCTGATCGATGGTGAGAGCCGGGGGGTGCCAGCCCGCGTTGTTGACGATGCAATTGAGATGGCCGAATTTTTCAACGGACCTCTCGACTAGCCGGACCATGTCTTCCTCCTTGGAGACATCGCAGGGAATGAACAGGGAATCGATGGCGGAGTCCCGGAGTTCTTTCTCGACTGTTCGACCAATGGTTTCGTCACGCGCAGCAATCACCACCTTGCACCCATGTTTCCCAAAGATACGGGCGCATCCCAGTCCAATCCCTTTGGTTCCACCGGTGATAATGGCGACTCGGTCTTTTAGTTTCATGTTGACTCATTCCTCTCAAGATAAAATGAAAGTCATTGTCCCGTCCCCGGAAAAACTTCATCTAGGTTCTCGGTGGAGGATGGCTTATAGTCTTCCATCTGAAAAGAGTCTTTCTTTGTTGGGTTGAGGAAACTGTGCCGCAAATTGAAACCGAATCTGTCTCGTACCCCCACCAAGGCCTCCGTACGTTTTGCTCGGATCTGCTGGAGGCTGCCGGGTTAGAGCCAAAGGATGCTCAGCTGGTGAGCGAGGCGCTGGTGGAGACGAACCTGCGCGGGATTGATTCGCATGGAGTGGCCAGGCTCCCGCACTACCTTCGCCGGATCCGCGCGGGGAGTATCGTTCCGGGACCTCAGATGCATCTCGAGCAGTTGGGCCCCTCGGCGGCTCGACTGGATGGAGGTCACGGCTTGGGTCACCTAGTGATGAACCGGGCGACACAAGAGGTCATCGAGATCGCCAAGAAATCGGGATCCGGATGGGTCTCGGTCTACAACTCCAGCCACTGCGGAGCGCTCTTTTATTATGGTCTCCAGATCGCCGAGGCGGGAATGATCGGTTTTGTCTTCACTCATGTTGATCCGATGGTCCTCCCCTTTGGATCGATTCAACCTTTCTGCGGCACCAACCCGATTTGCATCACAGCACCCGGCGAGAAGGGCGAGGCGCTCTGTCTCGATATGGCCACCAGTGTCACTCCTTGGAACACCATCGAGAATGCCGCCCAAGAAGGACAAGAGATTCCTCCCGGTTGGGCGGTCGATGACCAGGGGCGTGACACCACCGATCCGACTCAGGTCGCGGCGCTTTACCCGGTTGGGGGGTACAAGGGTTCGGGGCTCGGATTGATGATCGATGTCCTCTGCTCGTTGCTCTCCGACAGCCCCTATGGTCCCGACATCCCAAAAATGTATGGCGACATGAAAGAGAACCGTCGCCTCGGTGGGTTGGTCGGTGCGATCGAAATTTCACGCTTCATCGAGTTGGAGACCTTTCACAAGAGGGCCTCTTCCATGATGGAAAGGTGGGGAGCGTTGAACCCGTCGGAACCTGGGAAGCGCCCCCTCTACCCCGGAGAGCCCGAGAGGCTCAATCGGGAAAATCGACTGGTGACAGGCATTCCGTTGGGCCATCGCTTGATCGAGGAGTTTCAGGGGCTGTCCAAAGATTACGGAGTCCGCCCATTGGGCGATAACTAACCGAGGAGGGGAAGATGCCGGAAACTGGATCGCAACTCTCAATCGATCCGATCGATCTCACCATCGTGATCGTCTATTTGGTCGCGATCGTCGCGATCGGCCTCTGGTCATCCCGAAGAGAAGCGAAGACGACCAGCGGATATTTCTTAGCCGGTCGGTCCCTTCGATGGCCGGTGATCGGTCTTGCGCTCTTCGCCACCAACATCTCGACTGTTCATCTCGTCGGGCTCGCGGCCGATGGCTATCGCGTCGGGCTGGTGATCGGCAATTTCGAATGGATGGCGGCCTTTTGCCTCGTCCTTCTCGGCCTTGTGTTCGCCCCGTTTTACTTTCGGAACGGAGTCGCGACCCTGCCTGATTATCTGGAGATGCGATACAGCGCCGCATCGCGAACGGTCCTAGCGGTCATGGCGGTGGTCGGAGCGCTCTTTATTCATATCGGGATGAGCCTCTATGCCGGCTCCGCAATTCTCGAACGATTCTTCGGTCTCAATGTCCTCACCTCGATTGTCATCATCTCCTCGGTCACCGCCTTATACACTGTCCTGGGCGGCCTCAAAGCGGTGGTGGTGACCGAATCGATCCAGACAGTCCTCCTCCTTTTGGGCGCCTTCGCGGTCACGTATTTCGGCATCGTGGCATTGCAGGAAAAAGGCATCGATACACTCAGTGCGTTCAAAGAAGCGCTCCCCGACGGTCACATGAGCATGATTCAAACCGAAGGGGGACTCTCCTGGTACGCTGTGTTGTTGGGTTATCCGGTCCTCGGCATCTGGTATTGGTGTGCCGACCAGACCATCGTTCAGCGAGTTTTGGGGGCGAAGACGGAGAGAGATGCGCAGATTGGTCCGATCTTCGCCGGGTTCATCAAGATCCTCCCTGTCTTTCTGATGGTGCTTCCGGGTGTAATGGCTTATGTCCTCTTTCAAGAACAGATTGACGATGACCCCAATTCCGCGCTGCCGGTCCTGATCGACCAACTCATTCCTGTCGGTCTCAAGGGACTCATCGCCGCCGGACTGCTGGCCGCGCTGATGAGCACCATCGCCGGCGCGCTCAACAGCACCAGCACCCTGGTCAGCATCGATATTGTAAAAAAGTGGAGACCGGGGACGACCGACCAATCGCTGTTGCGGATTGGCCGTATCACCGCCTGTGTGGTGATGGTGCTCGCGATGTTGTGGTCGACCCAAGGGGGACGGTTCG
>JAJDBZ010000329.1 GCA_029261095.1 Candidatus Omnitrophota bacterium
GTTGATCTCGAAACGTTTACCTCGATTCTTCCCTTCCTGATCGACATCCATCTGGACGAGGTAATCGGAGAGCGGTTCACCGGGGTGGAACGAGTAATCTCGCCTGTCGAATTTCCGGACTCCGAACAAAGCCACGGTGGGTTGGAGATGACATTGATTGCAAACATCATCTCTGAGATCCGGTTCGAGTTTTGAAGGGTTGACTATCGAAGCACGGATGGCCTCTTCATCGATATCCCGCGAGACCGCTGCTTTGACGTGCTTCGCCCCGGGGCCATGACACCGCTGGCATCCAATTCCTTCCGGCATTTCGCTCGGGAAGATGTGAGGCCTCCAATGTCCGTCGTCCCCTTCAGGAATCTCGGGGTAGGCGTTATGACAGAACATGCACTCACGTCGAATAAGACGGCCGACCCCTTCATGGTGTTCACGATCGAATCCAGGAGCCATCCCCCATTCGTTAGTCTGCGAATACCACTGAATGGGTAGCTGGAACAATTCGCCTAATTCTGTTTGATAGAGATAGGTTCGCGAATGATTTCCCGACCCGACAATCCAATCGACTTCACACTCAAACTCATGGATGGGACTGTCCTCTCGATCGAGCAGGTACCTTCGAAACAGGAGACGATCTGTTTCGCGAATGAGTTCGTAATGTCTCTTGGAGGAAGCGTGATAGAAACGGCTGGCCGAAAAATCCTCAATGTAGGGCTGAGATCCAGGGCGGTAGAAGGACTTGGCCATTCCGACTTCTTGGAAGGATTCAAAGAGGTCGTAATGACAAACCGCACAGGCTCGATCTTCAATGTATCCAGGTGCAGCCCCTTCGGTAACATGGTAACCCAGCGCCTCGAGGGGGTCGGTGTCGACTGCCTCGGCCAACCTCACATTGGACGCCTGTAATAAAAACAAAAAGCCAAAGACGATTGGGAAACGAGTCATACCATGAGGTTCCATCCAGGGGTTAAACCGTGGGAAGTTCGTACCCCTTTCGATAGTTCCTCGCGATCAAATCGTTTGCGGCATCGTTGTCTTTGAATCGACCCGCGACACCATCGTAATGGAGTTTGGTCCCAACACGCGTGGCGATGTTGCCTAGATGGACGAGTGTGACGGAATCGAATGCGACCTCGATAGGAGCGTTGAGTTTCGAGGGATCTCCGGCCTGGACCGCGTCGAGGAAGTTACGAATATGGAGACTGAATTGGTTTCCTTCGGTAAATTTCTCGCGTTCCGCCCCAATTTTTTGGATGTAACAACCACTCGGCTCGATTCCCAGTATTCCCTCATCCCCATAGAAGGTGACTCCGTTATGAAATCCCTCGAGTTTGTAATTGTTCCATAGCCGCATCTCATACATGAGATAACAGTCATCGTATTCATAGGTGATCACCTGCGTGTCGGGAGTTTCATGATCATCGTCATAGAAGAGTTGTCCCCCCGCCGCGGAGACTGAATGCGGACTTTTAACATTCAACCCCCATCGAGCAACATCCAGTTGGTGAGTCCCGTCATTTCCGAGATCCCCGGTCCCGAGGTCCCAGAACCAATGCCAGTTGTAATGCCATCGGTTCTGAGTGAATGGAGTCTGGTCGGCTGGACCGAGCCAAAGATCATAATTGACCCCAGCCGGTGGATCGGTAGGTTTGGCTCGGCCAATCGGTTCGCGTAGTTGAGAGTTGATCGCTTTGGCCATTCGGACTTTTCCGATGACACCTTCTCGAAGAGCTTCAATCCCTTCCAGAGTTCCCTGACCGCTTCGGCTTTGTGTCCCATGTTGAATACATTTGCCTGTCTTTTTGGCGGCTTCGACCATCATCCTCCCCTCATGGAGGTTGTGGCAACAGGGTTTCTCGACATAAACATGTTTCCCAGCCAGGACTCCGGCGATAGCGAGCGGTCCATGCCAGTGATCTGGAGTCCCGATGCTGATAGTGTCGATGGTGGGGTCATCGAGAATCTGACGGTAATCCTCAACCTCACGGACTTTATCCGAGTTGGGAATTCTCCTCTTGGCATCGGCACGCCGGCCTGGATCGACATCGCAGATAGCGACAAGCTCGCAGTCGTCGAAACTTGCAAAAGTCTCGCAGAGTCTCCGGCCCTGACCGCCTATTCCGATTCCAGCATGGCGAATGCGATCATTTGGCCCGGCAACTCCCTTCGGTGTTCCGATATGGAAGCTTGAAACTGCGGCCAATCCGGCAGTCGCCGTCTTCATAAAGTTTCTTCGATCAAGGTCAATCATCTTAGTGGGGTCCTCCGATAAGGATTGCGTAGACTAGTCGATATTGAAGGCGCGCTAGAGTCACTAACCATGCAATAGGAAGAGTATTTACTGATATCCCGTGTCCGTCATCCCCCCGAGTGAGATGCATGTCCCGCTGTTTTCAATATACGCGATCACGCTCGGATCGTTCCCAGACTTTTGGCGATGCGTGTAACAGACGACATTATTTTGTTTTTTTGGTTTACACACGGGATTGAACCCAATATGCTTGGGTCATTCCCACACCGAAAGGAGCAATCTATGTCCGCCCATCCGTCCCCCAAATCTCCCTTCTGGAATTCACTCTTATGGGTAATTCCGGTAATCCTGCTAGTTCTCCATTGTTGC
>JAJDBZ010000330.1 GCA_029261095.1 Candidatus Omnitrophota bacterium
ACCGGCGACCCAGGATGTGAAAGTAAAAGGATTGTGGTCACGCCCCTCCGAACCCTGAGCGCAGGGCATTCTTCCGAACTCCGTAGTCCAGTAAACGATCGTGTCCTCGAGCATACCTAACCGCTTCAAATCCTTAATGAGAGCAGCGGTTGGTTTATCCATGCTGGTTCCCATCTCCCCGTGGTCTTTCTCAATATCTTCATGCGAATCCCAGTTTCTTCGGGGGTGACCATTGTCTGCTCCGCTCCAGATCTGAACGAAACGGACTCCACGTTCCAGTAGGCGACGGGCGATCAAGCAATTACGGCCAAACTCCGATGTGATCTCTTGGTCGAGTCCATATAGTTTTCGGGTGGCTTCGGATTCCCCCGAAATATCCAGAACGTCGGGTGCGCTAAGTTGAAGTTTCGCTGCAAGTTCGTAAGCCTGGATCCTTGATTCAAGACGCGAATCGCCCTCTCGCTCCTCCAGATGTTTGCGGTTCAGTTTTTCCAGAAGGGTCAAACCCTCTGAGTCAAGCTCCCGTGTGACATAAGATTCTTCGGGAGGAAAAAGATCGGCGATCGGATTATCCGAACCGGGACGAATCATGGTGGCTTGATGGCTGGCTGGCAGAAATCCCGAAGACCAGTTCTTGGGACCCCCCGGAGCAAATCCTCGTGAATCGGGGAGGACCACGAAGGTCGGGAGGTTGTCGTTCAGGCTTCCAAGTCCATAACTGACCCAGGCCCCCATGCTCGGAAACCCCGGAAGGACGAAACCGGTACTCTGCATAAAGGTGGCGGGTCCATGAACATTGGACTTGGCAATCATGGAATGAAGGAATGCGATGTCATCAGCGCAACTTCCAATATGGGGGACTAGGTCGCTGATCCACTTTCCACACTCCCCGTACTGTTTCCAGTCCCATGGCGATTTTTTTACTGCTCCCGGCTCACTCTGAAAAAGTTCCACTTTCTCGCCAGGATCCCAAGTCTCTCCGCTTCGTTGGATCACTCCCGGCTTATAATCGAACGTGTCGCACTGACTCGCTCCACCGGACATATAGAGTTGGATCACACGTTTGGCTTTCGCAGGATGATGGATTCCCCCGGAGGAAAAAGAGGTCGCCTCGGCACCCCCCAAGTACCCCTGCTGCCCCAGAAGGTCCGCTAGAGCGATTCCTCCTAATCCACCACCGGTCTGCCATAAGAACTCGCGACGTTTCATCAGGTGGCCATCATAACCGTTCCCGTTCATCAATCCAAACCCGCTTTCCCTCGCTGTCTCTTTTTGTCCCAAGGTCGAAGGCTCCACCTAAACCCTTTAACTTCAACTTCCTTTTTTTCTGAAGGTTATGCACGTTTCGCGGGCCTGAGGAAGTTGTGGATAACTTTGGAGTAACTCCGCTAGTGCATTGAAGGAAAGTGCTTCTTGCTCGCTATTTGCTAACCCGTTCTAAACATGAAAAACCCGACATGTTTCCTTTTGAATCCTGGGAATTGGTTTTAATCGGCTGAAATCAATAGATTTACGTTATCATTGTGAAAAAGAAATATCATCCATCCTGTCCTAAGGCTAGCAAATGAGAGAATCGTTCATCGGGAGACCGCTGATGGGGTTCTTGGATGTGGATAAACTGTGGATATCTTACCCTCCGAACAGGTTGTCTAACTTTTTCCTTGCTTTTTCGACCGGGTCTACTTCCGCAGCCTTTGATTGTGCCGATTTTATCTCGAACAGTTCACAAAAGTTTGACCTGTCACGATCCGTCACTACGTCCGATTCGGGAATCCGACATTCATTGTTATAGCGCACATCGTGATGCTTGCAGTTCAGACAACTATGGAGATCGAAGTCACACTTTTCGCAGCAGGCACTCCTACCCGGCTGAGAATCTCCGGACCAAACAGTTCCACACTTCCAACAGTTTCCTGCGAATCTTCCCATTCTCATTGACCTCCAATCGTCGGGTTTTGGACAGATGAGTGTCAAGAAATCACTCCCGAGAGTAACCTCTCTATTGACACTCTGGCTCAAAGATTTGACCATTGCTTCCTGAGGAACTTTGCCCAGTGTGCAAAGGAGAGAACTTATGCCAATTGTCCGAACTCAAAAATACAAGATCGCGGGTATCATCGTTGTTTTAGGGGTTCTTGGATACCTGGGTTTTCAGCTCTACTCCAATTCAGTCGGCGTGCGGATTTCAGCCGCACAATCTTGTTTCGAGAATCAAGATTTTGTCTGTGCACAAGATAATCTCAACCTTGTCCTTGCCAAGAATCCCAACCACCTCGATGCGCTCTTCATGGCGTGCCAGATAGCATTTCAAACACAAAACTACCAATCCCTCGAACCGACTCTCCGCCAAGTTCTGGGAATCCAACCCGACAAGGTGGAAGCCCGAAAGATGCTTGCAACCCTACTACTTTCTCGTTCACGTTTTGAGGAGACAGAAGCGGAGTTAGAACAAATCAGATCCGCTGGCGCGTTTTCCGCAGCCGAGCAAGGCCAACTTGCTCTGGTCAAAGCCGGCTTGATGGTGGCCGCAACTCAGCCTCTGGCGTTGGCCGATGAAGTTTCGACTCATATCGAAGGAGCACTGGTTCAAAATCCGAATCAACCCGATGCTCATTTGGCGAATGCCATCCTCCAGATTCAATTGGGTAAAGGGGACAAGGCCCTGGCAGAGGCCCAAACCGCCCAGCAGACCATGGGGGAGACATTCATGACTCAGTGGGCAACCGGTCGCGGTCTCTTCATCCAGGGAGACCTCAATAACGCCCTCATCGCCTTTGAAAAAGCGGATGCCCTCCGAAAGAGGGATCGGGAACTCAGACCTCCAGGTGCTTGGGTTCGAGAACTCTATCTGAATCAAGGCTTGGTTCTGATTGAACAAGGCAGCCTCGAGGAAGCACAACGGCGCTTGGATGTCGCGATCGAAAACGATCCGACTGCCGCTCGCCCCGCATTAGCCTTGATCAACTTATTCCTCATTCAAGCCGGGGTCGCGGGTCAGAATGAAAACCTTGAGCAAGAAGCGCTACGCTACTATCGGCGTGCTGTGGATGAACTCTTACAGAAACCAGAACTCCTGCAGTCCAACCCTGTTTACCGTTATCAATTGGCTTTAATCCAGACCTACCTTAGGAATTTTCGCGAGGCAACCGACCTTCTTGAGAGCCTTTCCCAAGAAGAACCGCCTTATTTGCAGGCATATCAAGAGTTGGGTAGCGTTCGGAACATCCAAGCCAACTACCGAGGCGCCGCGGAGGCATTTGGACGAATCGTCGAACTGAACCCCGAAGATATTTTTGCACGATACAATCATGGCACTTTGCTTCTCAGGATTCAGGAGGTTGACCGCGCCCGGGAAGAGCTAAAGGAAGTGGTTTCGAACGAGCCGGACTGGCTCCAGGCTACACTCAATTTAGCCCTCTCTTATCGTATCGCAGGGATGTATAACGAGGCCTTCAGCGCCTATCAGCGAATTCTGGAACATTCCGAAAACAATATGAACGGCCTCATCGGATTGGGTTTAATCGCCTCAACACGCGGTGATCTGGAAACAGCGCGTGCCAATTTTACTAGCGCCCGCGAGAATCACCCCGAGAGATCGGAACCCTATTTCTATCTTGGACAGATTGAACTCGATGCCGGGAGAACGGCCGAAGCCCAAACTATGTTCGAAAAATGTCTTTCAATCGACGCAGAGAATGAGTACGCCATTCTTGCCCTTGTGGACATCCGTTTCCGAAGGGGAACGTGGGAGCAGGCGAAAGAACCTCTCAAACTGATTCTCGAAAATCCAAATGCTCGGCTGAGGGTGGTTGCAGAGAATGCAATGGCATTGGTTCAGTTGATGACTGGGAACATGGAAGAGGCTGCAAAAATGCTGGAGCAGTTGGAAGAGAATTCTTCGGAAGTGGAACCCTATTTACAGGGAGCGGTCCTCACAAATCAAGCCATTTATCTGGCGCGGAATAAAGAATTCGACGAGGCTATCGAGACAGCCCAAGAGGTGGTTAACCTCCTTCCGTCCGAAGCGGATTCCTATTTCAACCTTGGGTGTTTTCAACTTGAGGCCGGCAGGTATTCCGAAGCATCGTTCCAGTTCCGTCGCGCAATTGAGGAAGATCCCAACCATGTCGATGCTCAGTTCAATCTCGCGGTTTCACAATCAGCCTCGAACCGGTGGGACGATGCCCTGTCCATCCTTTCTCGCCTAGGGAAAGCCGAATCAGCCCCCCTGGAGGTGATTCAGAGTCTCGCCGATGCCTACCTTGGAGCCAAAGATCCACAAGCTGCATTAAACATTCTGACTCCCGCCATCGAAAATCGCGGCGGAAATATTCAACTACAGACCCTTCGAGTCAAAGCGTTGGTCGGAATTGGCGAGCTCAAAGAGGCGGCCCGACTCTCCCAAGAACTCGCTACCAGCTACCCTCATGATGGGGAGGTTCAATTGGCGCGCGGGATAGCGGCATTCCGGACTGGAGATATCAAGGCAGGTGAAACCTCGCTGAGACGAGCGCTCCAGATTATGAAAGAGAATGTGAATGCGAAACTCAACTTAGGGATTCTCTTGATCGCGAAAGGTGATTATGACGAATTTCAGGAAGCTGAATCACTGTTAGACGAAGTCGAAGAAATGAATGTCTTCCTTGACGAAGTGGCCAACCAACGTGCTTTTCTCGCTGCGCGCAGGTCCGATTACGAAACCGCTCGTGTCTATCTCCAGAAGAGTCTTCAACAAAATAACGAGCAACCTAATATTGAAGCCCTTCTCATTCAATGGGAGGGCCTGTAAGATTATCATTGCATGAAATTGTCACACTATTCTGGCACCCGTTAGGAATCAGAAAATGGCTGAGGACCCAAAAGACGACCTATCCAAAGATTTGACTGAGAAGGAGTCCGCCGCGCCCGTTAATGGAGATGGAGGCCAGGAAAGCTCCAACATTGACGATCTGATGGAGGCCGCAGGATTCGCCAAAGACACCACATCCGAAGAGACTGAAGAAGAAGCCGCTCAGCCTTATACCGAGGATACCTCCTTTGCTGAGGGGTATACGGTCGACGATCAAGTCGAGATTCAGCGAAGTTTGGCTGAGCGCCTCGGGATGGATTACGTAGACGTATCCGAAATCCGCCCAGAAGAAGGCGTTCTAGACATCCTTCCCAAACGGACCGTTGTCAATTTCAAGGTGTTCCCAATCTCCCGAACCGAAACAAGTGCTAAAGTTGCCTTTCATGATCCATATAATGTTATGGCGAGCGGCGATGTCGAACTGATTCTCGAAGGTCAGGGACTTTCACTCGAGATGTGTTTGGCCAACGAAGCAGATATCGTTCGCGCGATTGACCGTTACTACACGGCTGAACGAAACCAGATTGCTGCCATGATTGATCAGGTTTCTGACACAGTTGTGGACGATCAGGAAAAGAAGGAAAAGGCTGATGCCAAAGGTGCGACCCAGCTAGTTGGGTCCGCGGATGAAGACGTTGGGGCATTAGCGGATTCGATTGGAGACGAAGACATTGATGCGGAGGCAGCTCCCCTTGTCCGTCTCGTCAACCTGATTTTCCTCAAGGCATTGAAAAGCCGCGCCAGCGATATTCACTTTGAACCCTATCCTGACGAGTTTCGAATTCGTTTCCGTGTTGACGGAGTGCTTCACGACATCGATAGCCCTCCTCAAAAACTTCAAACTGCCATGATCACCCGTATTAAAATCATGGCAAAACTAGATTTGGCGGAGAAGCGGGTCCCCCAAGATGGTCGAATTCAGATGAAACTCGATGGAAAAGACATCGATTTCCGTGTCTCTTCCTTGCCTGCTATTTGGGGCGAGAGCATCGTCCTTCGTATTCTAGACAAAACCGGCCTCTTACTTGGTCTCGAGCAGGTCGGGTTCATGCCCGACAACGTGGCTCTCTTCCAGAAATTGATCAAACGACCCAACGGGATCATTTTGATGACCGGTCCAACCGGTAGTGGTAAAACCACCACTCTTTATGCGGCGTTAAACGCAATCAACACAGTCGATACTAAGATCATCACAGTCGAACACCCCGTTGAATATATCATCGAAGGCATTAACCAGGTGCAAGTGGACGAACATATCGGGCTCAGCTTTGGGTTGGTCCTGAGAACGATGTTGCGTCAAGCGCCTAATGTCATTCTCGTCGGTGAGATGCGAGACCTGGAAACTGCCGAGACAGGTATTCGTGCCGCGCTCACTGGCCACTTGGTTTTCAGTACCCTGCACACCAACGACGCTCCCGGCGCCACCACACGTCTGGTGGAGATGGGGATCAAGCCCTACCTGGTTTCCTCCGCCCTTCAAGCAGTTGTCGCCCAGCGTCTG